>JAFYMP010000085.1 GCA_017556585.1 Bacteroidaceae bacterium | reverse complement strand
TTGCCATTCTCCAAAATAACAAATGGACGTTCATCCCAACCTCGTGTATGATTGGAAAGCCACATCAAAGCACCTTTCGGAATGTCATTGTATTGAAGTCTGTTGTCAGTGGCAATAGTTGTTCCGGCACTAATCCAACCACCTACACCATCCCAATACTTTAACTCATATTCATCACCGGGAAGTATGTCGTTTTCATCACTACGTGGTACTATGCGTATGTATGATATCTCTGTAGGTTTACCAAAGTCCATTCCTACCCAGTTGTCATTTTCCACCGTCGTTTCAAAATTGGTCAGTCTGTCACCATCAAAGGCTTTTGAGGCCTCTGCTGATGTTGCATTGCTGCAATAGATGTAATTACCTTTTATATCGGTTGTATCATTAGTGAAGAATGATAACTCTGCTATACTTCCGTAGGTACCGTCTGATGACAGGTAACGCCAATATCTGTTTTTCTTGGTGGTTTCTAATGTTATGATATCAGGGATATCGGTACTTGTGATTTCATAAACTGTGGTTGCATTTTTAAATTGTGGGTTATCGGAACATTGTATTTTACCACCAAGTATTCTGTTACGCATCTTGGCTACGTTATTTGATTCGTAGTACTTGCGTTTAAGTGTTACGGTTTCTTTAGTGTGCCAATCTAAATCTATATATCTGATTTCGCCTGTTTTGGTTATGACAAATGGTTTAGAAGCGGGAACAAGTTGATTGCCGTCATACACCAAAGCCAAATAGAGAACGTTACGCCCCATCTTATTGAATTTTGCTACGCCTTTCTTTATGCTACCATAATCAACTATAGCCCAATCTATGTTCTTACCATTGAATGTGGCTATATAGGCGTAATCTTCTACTATTGTTACATCTTTGAACAACTCTATCTCAATATCGGTTGTCCTGAAATATTTATCGGTTATATCGTGTTGACATAAATCAAAGGGATATTTATATGCTGATTCGTTCTTATAGACTACACGTTCTCTGTTTATAGCATACTTGCGTCTATAAACTTTTGGAATGCGCTTATCATGAAAGAATGACCAACCGGGTACAGAGCCTACATCCCATTCGGCGTGGAGTTCCTCGCCACGGTCACTAAGCATGGTGTACCATGTATGACCTGCTCTATAACGGCCCCAATAGGGAGTCTCATCTATTATAACAGGTAAACCTACGCTGCGATATGTCAAAACAGCAAGATTTACATAATCTTCACAACGACCAAAGGTTTGTTTGTGTAATAAATCGGCAGACAAAAGAGGATAACCACTATTATTATACATTCCTAAGGGTTTGACTTTACTTATAATGTTGTTTCGTACGGCATCAAGGGTGTAATAGGTTGTGCCATATTGGTCATCATCGACTACCATATTGGTAATGGCATCACCAAAATAATTTGAAAGTGTGTCGCGCCAGGAATCTAAGTTCTGGAGTTCAACTGCTTTATAGGGAAGAAGCCACTCGCAAAAATCATCGAAAGTTAAATGGGAGGCCCATTCGCAGCTCTTCCACTTTTCGAAAGCAGCATCAATGTTATGAATTAAGAAGTCCGATGTAACAACTTTTACATCGGGGATGGTGCGGTATTCTAAGCCTAGAAATTGTTTTTCAGAAATACTTAACAAGGAATCTCTTTGTTCCTTTGGAGTTAAATTGGATGTGATGATTTTATAAGCCATTTCATAATAGCGGTTTATATCTTCACCTTGATATGAGTAATGAGCCGGCATATTCTCTATTAGAAACTTTGCTGCGGAAAGTTTTTCAGGATCATCTTTGTAATGCTCTAATACCTGTTCTAATTGAGGCCTGTTACGACCGGCAGAGATTAGAGCATACTCCAAATAATCAATATTGTTTTTACAACTGCAAAATAATGAAATAAGTATAAATGAAATATAAAACAACCTCTTCATAAACTATTAGGGTTTCATTATAAGTAATATATAATCTATATGAATAAGAATATGCGCTGATTACACTCACAAGAAGTAATAAAAGGAAGTAAGACTGCAAAAAGCAACGCTACCTTAGAAATAGATAAAAATACTTTTTTCATAACTACTTACTTCATTTTGGTACTACTACAATTCAAATTCACCTACCCACCAACAATCATACGCATATATATATAGGTAGTACGAACCACTTGGAAGTGTTGACAAATCTACCTGAACAGATGATGATGCGGGATAAGTTTGGTCAAAAACAACACATTCTTCGGCATTCTCAATTACGATTCGAGAAGTAGTTTGGATTGGAATATCCACAGACAACAAATCTGCTTCAACATGAACTACTATATCCGCTACCACAGAACGAGACTTACCATCATCTCCACCTGGAATAGGTTCATTACCATTCCAATTATCACTTTTATCTGCAAAAACACTTACTGAAGTAAACATCATCAGTAACACTAAAAAGAAACATTTAATCTTCATTTTCTCAAATCTAAGATTGAACAATTAATTTAACACTGCAAAGTAAAATAAAAAAATCTTTGTAAAATAAAAAAATCTTTGAAAAATCAAAAAACGAGCGTAACAATTTGTTACGCTCACTAAACACAACAATATCAAATAGATACAAAAACAGGCAGAAACACTAAAGTGCTGCTGCCTGCCCTATTAAAGTATTAAAATTAGAGTGCTGAACCCATCAGGAAGACACCTGCCAATGCTACAATAGCATAAAGTTCCGGGAATACTGCCAGAATAAGAGTCTTACTGAATACGTCGTGTCCCTGTGCTATACCGGCAATACCGTTTGCACAAACCTGACCCTGACGGATAGCTGAAAACAGACCTACCAAACCAAGAGCCAAACCACCACCAAATACAGAACAAGCCTGCAATGTAGTGATACTGTCTGTCAACACACCAAACATATTGGCAAAGATAAAGTAACCTGCAAAACCGTACAGACCCTGTGTACCAGGAAGAGCTGTCAATACGATAAAGTTACCAAACTTATCAACTTTTTTAAGTGCGCCAACTGCTGCATTACCTGAAATGGTAACACCGTATGCACTACCAATACCTGAAAGGCCAATCATTAAGGCCACGCCAATATAGGCTAAAAGTAAATTTGACATAATTGTTTATTTAATTGTTATTTGTTAATACTCAAAATTATTTTGAAAATGGTTTGTATTCTACACCTCCACCTTCGTATCCGGCATTCTTAAAGAACTCCACAAAAGTAAGACGCATAGGGTGTACTATTGCACCAAGAATATTCATAAAGATATTCAAAGCGTGACCTATAGCAAAAATCAGTGCTGTTACTATAAATCCTACAATAGGAATATCCGGGCTCATACCAACTGCCATACTGTTAAATACGTTTGCCAATATACCGCCTGATAATCCAAGCGCAAACAGACGTACGTATGAAAGCACATCGCCCAATAGTCCGGTAGCCATGTTATAGGTGTCCCACAGACCTAAACCTATGTTCAGCAGAGGGTTTTTGCCAGGACTGTTCAATAGGAAAATGCCTATACCTGATATTGCCAACAGCGCAATTATGATAGGATTACTGAAATCTACTTTCAACAGTACTGCCACAATTACAGTCAGTAGCAACACTATCCATCCTATAGTACTGATAGCATTCTTAAATCCGCATTGTATGGTTAGATTTACCGCTTTTATAATCATACCAAAGAGTATCTGTACCACACCTATGCACAGCGATACTGTAAACATAGTTGAGTTATCTGTATAGAGCAACTCTTTCATATTCTGAACAAACGGTATATCTATATCGTAGATACTGAACCCAAAGAACGAACCAGACAGTGTACCGCACAAAATAGTACTTGCGCCAAACAGCACAACCAACCATTTTGAGAAGTTTGGATTGATAAGCTGGAATAGTTTGGTGAAGATTGGTAATCCCACAATCATCAGCAAGCCGTAGCCCATATCTCCCAAACATAGTCCAAAGAACAACATAAAGAATGGTGCAAAGAAGAGTGTCAAATCCAATTCCTGATATGTAGGCAACATATAAAGTTTGGTCAATGGCTCAAACAACTTTGCAAACTTATTATTCTTTAGCTGAATAGGGATATTATCTTCCGGTGTTGGATCTTCTATATCGAACAATACCTGTAGATTCTTTAGCTCAGAACTTACTGAATCCACTTTCTCTGCCGGCACCCAACCTTCTAACAGAATGAGTTTGTCTGCAACTACCGATTCTCCTGATAGTTTCACCTTACCAAAGTTAACACTGCTATCCAATTCTGCTTTAGCATCGGTCAACACCTCTTCTGCATATCCGGCAACACTCTGTGCTGTTTGCAGATTCTCTTTAAGCAGTTGTTCCACTTTTGCAGTTTCACTCTCTATTTCGCTTAACGAAGATTCCGGTAACTGACACAACTCTGCATCAATATCCACCACTTTGTTTAGCGGAGTAATAGTTACAAAACAGATTTTTTGCTTGTCAGAATATATCTCTATAGCATTGTATTCATCTACCCACTCCTGTTTGAAAGATTTCAAAGGAGATGTAAAGAATTTTATTACATACCCTGCTCTATTCAAACGTTGTATAGACTCACAAGAAAAATCGCCCCATACCTGCAACTGCTGTGCATCTCTGTTTAGAGATTGCAGTTTCTGCTCTAGTACTTGCTTATTAGCAACATACTTTTCGTAAACAGCAAGTATCTCTTCTGCCGTTTTTCTTTCCGCACCTGCTTTTACCTGCTTATCTGCAAGTTTTTGCAGTTCGTCCATTGCATTCTGATAACGCTGCATAAGCCTCACGCTCTCTTGAAGAGATTCGTCGGATAGTACACCCTCTTGTTTTTCAACTACATGTACTATACCCAGATTACGCAGATGTTCCAAGAACTCTTCGTAGCCTTTATGGAATGCCAAAAAGGATATTTTTTTCATCTTTGTAATCATAGCTATGCCTCCTTATCTTCTTGTTCTGCACGTTTTTCAAGCAACGATTTAAGAATCTTCTGACTAGATTTAGACAGATTCTCTTCGTCCTCCATAAAACGCTTAATTTTACGTATTGCATCTTCGTAACCCGGAATCTGTACCTTCTCAAAAAGATTTACTTTCTGAGTGGTCTTCTTCCTGGCCTTCTCAAGCAAATTAAGCTTAGCCTCTGTAAATTCACACAGAATAGCCGCCTTTGCCAAACTCTGTAAGATGCTTATTCCATCGTAATACCACCCCGGAGAATCAAACAGACTGAACTCCTTGATATCGAACACAACATCTTCTAAAATTGGGATTCTGGTGCCTGCTATCTTCTTTACATCCATCTTTACATCTTTTATACTTACCAAAGATGTATTGAATTCGTTCCAAAGTGCAAACATTGAATCGTATTGTGAAATATTGTTCTCAAGTTCTGCTTCCAGTGTGGCCAGTTCTTCTTTACAACGCTTCACTTCAACACGCAGTGCACTCTCCTTACTCTTAATAATAGGAAGAGTTCTTACGCGCACCTTCAACTGTTTCTCCAGCTGCTGAAGCGATGTTTTATTATATTGAAACTTTATTGCCATACAGAATTCTTACGCTTTGGGCCAATAGTTCTCTACCAATTCAGCCTTAATATTTACCTCTTCAGGTTGGAAATATGTTGCAAACAACTTCCAAGCTACATCAAGCATTTCTGTTGTATCTAAATTCACATCAATTGCCAAAAGCTGGTTTGAATAGTCTTTAGCAAAATTCAATGTACGCTCATCGTAATCGGTCAAATCGAAACCATTCTCCAGTTTAGTCTTTGCATTTGCAGCATCTGAATATAGACGTACTGCAGCATTCATAACCTGAGGATGGTCTTTTCTTGTCTTCTTACCGTTAACCAACTGTTTCAAACGTGACAGTGAACGGAATGGGTCAACAATTACCTTACCTATATCGCTATCTCTACGCAGGAACAACTGACCTTCTGTAATATAACCGGTATTATCAGGTACAGCGTGAGTAATATCACCACCTGACAATGTTGTTACAGCGATAATTGTGATAGAACCACCCGATGGGAACTGAACGGCCTTTTCATAAATCTTTGCCAAATCTGAATAGAGTGAACCCGGCATTGAGTCTTTTGAAGGAATCTGATCCATACGGTTAGACACAATAGCCAGAGCATCGGCGTATGAAGTCATATCACTCAACAACACCAACACCTTTTCATTCTTCTCTACAGCAAAATATTCTGCTGCAGTAAGTGACATATCAGGAATAAGAAGACGCTCTACAGCAGGGTCTTCTGTAGTATTCATAAAACAGATAATACGGTCTAACGCACCTGCATTTGAAAAGACATTCTTAAAGTATAGATAGTCATCGTTTGTCATACCCATACCGCCCAAAATAATCTTATCTGCCTTTGCACGCAGAGCTACAGTAGCCATAACCTGGTTAAATGGTTGGTCTGGATCTGCAAAGAAAGGAATCTTCTGACCAGATACCAAGGTATTGTTCAAGTCGATACCTGCTATACCTGTTGCAATCAGTTCCGATGGCTGTTTTCTACGTACAGGATTTACAGAAGGGCCGCCTATCTCTACTTCTCTACCTTCAATTTCCGGACCACCATCAATAGGATTACCGTATGCATTGAAGAAACGTCCTGACAGTTGTTCGCTTACCTTCAAAGATGGAGCTTTACCCATAAATACCACTTCGGCATCGGTAGGAATACCGTTTGTACCCTGGAATACCTGAAGCGTAACTTCATCGCCGGAAATCTTAACTACCTGAGCCAATCTTCCGTCAATAATAGCCAATTCGTCATAACCTACGCCTGTTGCTTTAAGAGAACAGGTTGCCTTAGTTATCTGGCTAATCTTTGTATATATTTTTTGAAATGCTTTCGTAGTCATAACTCTTTATTTATGCTTTTTTACGCTCTGAAATCAACTTATCAAGTTCCTCTTCGTACTTACGATACTTCTCCGATTCAAATTCTGAATAGTTCATCTGTTTGCAGATATTGATAATCTTCTTGAAGAAATCAATTACTTGCTGGAATGTTTCAAATTCAAAATCGGAATGACAAATATCTATTACTCTGTTTACTATAGCCTCCTGTCTTACAATAGGAGTTACTGCATCAATTTCATCGAATGCATCCTGCTGCAGAATGATAAAGTCTATAAGTTCAGCCTTCCAGAATGTAACGTGATAATCTACAGGAACACCATCGTCACCCAAGATATTAATCTGTTCTGATATCTCCTTACCTCTCAACAGACGGGTTTTCAGTTCATTAACCTTTTCCAACCACTCTCCGTTAATCTGCTTGCTTATATATTCATCAAATTCAGGATACTCAATGTACTTGGAATATGAATCAATTGGGTTGATAGCCGGATAACGTTTCTTATCGGCACGCTCCTGTTCAAGAGCATAGAAACAACGAGCTACCTTTTTGGTATTTTCTGTTACAGGCTCTTTCAAGTTACCACCTGCAGGCGATACTGTACCAATGAAAGTAATTGAACCCGGCTGACCGTTGTTAAGTACTACATAACCTGCACGACCGTAGAAGTTTGCAATGATAGATGATATATCCATTGGGAATGCATCCGGACCAGGCAGTTCCTCCATACGGTTAGACATCTCACGCAAAGCCTGTGCCCAACGGCTGGTTGAATCGGCCATAAGCAGAACTCTCAAACCCATTGAACGATAATACTCTGCAATAGACATTGCGGTATATACAGATGCTTCACGAGCAGCTACCGGCATGTTTGATGTATTTGCAATGATGATGGTTCTTTCCATCAACTTTCTTCCTGTATGTGGGTCATCCAATTCAGGGAATTCGGTAAAGATTTCCACAACCTCGTTTGCACGTTCACCACAAGCTGCTATAATAACGATATCAGCTTCTGCCTGTTTGGATATAGCGTGCTGTAACACAGTCTTACCTGTACCGAAAGGACCTGGAATAAATCCGGTACCACCCTCTACTATTGGATTAAGTGTATCTATAGAACGAACACCTGTCTCCAAGAGTTTAAATGGACGTGGTTTCTCCTGATAGTTTGTCATAGCCAATTTTACAGGCCATTTCTGTATCATATTCACCTCTAACTGTTCACCTTTTGCATTTTCCAGAACAGCTACAGTATCTATAATTCTGTAATCACCTTCGGCTACGATACTCTTGATAGTATATGTTCCTTCCAGTTGGAAAGGAGTCATTATCTTTAGTTTCTGGAAGTTTTCCTCTACTTCACCCAACCAATCTGACGCTTTTACCTGATCGCCTACCTTTGCAAGCGGAATAAAATGCCACAACCTATCATTATCAAGAGGATAAGTATATTCTCCACGTTTTAGGAATACACCTGTCATCTTATCCAAGTCATTCTGTAGTCCGTCATAGTTATGTGATAACATACCGGGACCCAGTGTAACCTCCAGCATATGCTCAGTAAATTCTGCTGTAGCGCCAACCATCAGTCCACGAGTGCTTTCAAACACCTGAACATATACGTTGTCGCCAACCACCTTAATAACCTCGGCCATTAACTTATCGCCGCCGGTTTCAATAAAACAGATTTCATTCTGAGCAACAGGGCCATCAACCTTCAATGTCACCATATTGGCAATGACACCACTTACAATACCTTTTGTTGCCATCTATTATTTTGTTTTAGTTATTATCTTATTCAGTAGGTACAGTTACCTCACTCTTCAAATTACCGATAAGTGTACGGAACAACTGCTGTCCTTTTTCTTTATCAAGAACCGCCCATCTTTCCACCATCAATAATTTTTCTACAAATACAAACAGTTTCTCAATGGAGAAATAGTTGAAGAAACTATTCTCTTCCAACCAATTCCATTTTAACAGATCTATTTTTCTCTCTCTGCTTGCCAAATCGCTATCTTCCAGAATAGCCATCAAGCTATCCAAATAACCTATTGCAAACGAGAGCCCCCAATCGCGCGCGCCCGATGTCTTTAGTGCTTCTGCCACATCGCCACCACCTACTATATAATTTGTTACATCAAGAGAATATTTCCTTGCAGTATATGCAGTAATTATATTCTTTACATCCAAATTATACTGATACCAAGTAGCAATAAATTTGTTATCTACCTTAGTGGCATATTCATAAAACAGAGCCTGTAATTTATCTTCTAAAAGAGAAGTCGCTGAATTTTCCGCACTGAAATACTGTTGTAAAAAACTATACAGATATTCAGGACATTCAAATGGAGCTTTGTCGCCCTGCTTTGCAGCCATTATCAGTTCAGCCAACTGTTCCACCTGTAACAAACCATTGTTGTTACATAGCGAAGCATTTGCTAAAATAGATTCTGTGGATAGATTGGTGTCGGTTGCTCTCAGTAAAGCCAACAAATTACGTTGGTCGTACTGCTGAAAAATAAGATCTACTAACCGTCTGTCCTTTTCAGTTAAAGAGGGATATATCTCTTCCCTGAAAGCACTGACAGAATAACTGCTTTTTTCATTGTCAAATGAAATATCAGCTAAACCGGCTACCAGATAGTAATAATTCATCGACATTTAAATTAAAAAAGAGTTTCTACTATTTGTGGACGCAAGAATGATTTGAAGTAATTTTCAAATTCTTCTTTACCAAAATTCATCTTGTAAGAACCATCGGCAGGCGATACAGAGAATAGTGTATCCAAACCATTAACCTGTTTAATTTCTACACCCTTATCAAGAAGTTCTTTTGCTTTTGACATAAAGTACTTCTTCAACTCATCTGCATCGGCAACAGAAATAACAATCTGCTCATTTTCAGCCCATTTAGAAGCCAACTGAACAATAAACTGATTCAGATAATCTTTCTGTGAAACAAAACCTGAAACCTCATCCTTAACAATTGTATCTGTTACTACAGATGCAACTTCTGATTTCAAAGCATTCAAAGCCTGAGATGCATACAACTTCAACTCTTTTGTTGTATTTTCAGACATCTCTGCTGCACTCTTTTTTGCTGCCTCTACAATTGAATCGGCCTGTGCCTTTGCTTCAGCCAGAATCTGTTCAGCTTGAGCCTTTGCATCAGCCAACACCTTTTCTGCTTCTGCCTGTCCCTTAACTACACCTTCATTATAAATAATATCGGTTAGTTCTTGAATCTTGTTATTCATATATCTATATTTTGATTACTACATTCCATTTCACCATACAAAGTAACAAAGAATAAAGCAAAAAACCTACATAAAAAAGTTATAAATAACGAATATTTATCAACACCCCCATTTTGTCAACATTTTTCCAAAACTGTACTGCCCAAGTATGCACAAAAAAAGAGCCTCTGGTTTAAATATGGCGTAATAATCTATACCTACCCAATGCTACATCCCGACGTCTTTATAAAGAGCCATAAATAGGCTTAGCAATAGTAGCTAAATTATTTCATTTTGTAATGATTGGTTTTTAAATCCATAGTAACGATAATATTTTTTTGGATTTAGGACAGAAGACACAAGGCGGCATTGGCTCCCGAAAAGGGAGGGGACCCACGAAGGTGGGGAGGACCGCCGGTGGATTGCTGTCTAAATCCAAAACCATACTGCGCTAGACAAAAAAAAGAGCCTCTGGTTAATTACCAAAAGCTCTTTATAAAGACGGCTGCTACCTACTCTCCCACTTGCGCAGTTCGCATCTGCGAACTGCTATCCTTATAAATAAGGTGGATGGTACTGCGCAAGTATGCAAAAAAAAAGAGCCTCTGGTTAATTACCAAAAGTAAACAATTCGGAGTTGGCTTGCCAACGACCAAGCCCCCTTGAGGGGGTTTAGGGGTGAATAGAAAAGGTAAAAACGTCTTTAAAACGCATACATAACAGCCTGAAAAGCTTTAATATGTAACAATAAAAAAAACGCTCTGAAGTATTAACTCCAAAGCGTTTTAAAGACGGCGGCTACCTACTCTCCCACTTGCGCAGTTCGCATTTGCGAACTGCTATCCTTATAAATAAGGTGGATGGTACTGCGCAAGACACAAAAAAAAAGAGTT
>JAFYMP010000084.1 GCA_017556585.1 Bacteroidaceae bacterium | reverse complement strand
CCAGTGATACGACGTGGAAGGATTTTACCCTGTTCGTTCAAGAATTTCTTCAAGAATTCAGGATCTTTGTAATCGATATATTTAATACCGTTCTTTTTGAAACGGCAATATTTTTTCTTTTTAACGTCTACTGAAGGCGGAGTCAAATATCTAATTTCTGATTGAGTTGCTGCCATGATTAATTCTCCTTTACTGTTTCTTTAGATGATTTCAAACTTCTTCTCTTAGCTGCATATTCAGCTGCATACTTATCTTGACGGAAAGTCAAGAAACGAATCACACGTTCATCACGACGGAAGTTGATTTCCAAAGTAGCGATTGTTTTAGGATCTGCCTTGAATTCAACCAACTGATAGAAGCCTGTAGTCTTCTTGTCGATAGGATAAGCTAATTTGCGCAAACCCCAACTTTCTTCATTCACGATTTCAGCACCCTGTTCTTTCAATAGGTTCGTGAATTTTTCTACCGCTTCCTTCATCTGAGCGTCAGACAAAACGGGAGTTAAAATGAAAACGGTTTCGTACTGAATCATAATTTGTTTTGATTATGAATTGATTAATTAATAAAATTTGCGACCGCAAAGGTAGTACATTTATTTTTCATAAACAAACCAACATGCTTTTTTCTTAAAAATTCTCCTTATTTATATAAATATATCCTATATTCGCATCACTAAAAAATACTAATCAGTTATGAAGAAGGGATTAATTCTATTAGCTGTTGCAATTTCCCTGTTTGCAAACGGCTACTCACAAAACACCGTCAAGGTGG
This sequence comes from Bacteroidaceae bacterium, assembly GCA_017556585.1. Lineage (GTDB taxonomy): Bacteria > Bacteroidota > Bacteroidia > Bacteroidales > Bacteroidaceae > Colenecus. The sequence continues at coordinate 37,794 of JAFYMP010000084.1, read as the reverse complement.
AGAAAAAGAACCTGATAACCACCAACAACGGTTATTGGGAAGGTTGGGGCACATCACTCTGCTGGTGGGCAAACCGTATAGGCTATAACCCTACCCTGACAAAACAATCGGCAGAACTGTTTTTTGACAGCAAGAAAGGTTTGGGACTGAACATAATGCGCTACAACATAGGTGGTGGCGACAATCCTACCCACAACCACATAACACGTACCGATTCCGATGTACCCGGCTGGCAATACTACAATGCAGAGACAGGAGAATATGAATATGATTACAATGCAGATTTCCGTCAGTTAAACGTTCTGAAAGCCGCCTCAAAAGCAGCCGGACAGGATGCATATATAGAAGTATTTTCAAACTCTCCACCATATTTCATGACAGTGAGCGGCTGTTCTACAGGTAATTTTAAATCGGAAGAAGATAATATTCGTGCCGATGCTTACGACGATTTTGCAGAATATCTGGCTCACGTCACTCACTACATGATGAAAAAACTTAAGCTGGATGTAAAGAGCATTTCGCCAATGAACGAACCAAACACAAACTATTGGCCTGCTTTCAATTACAAACAGGAAGGATGTCATATAGATGCAGGAGAATCACAATCCAAACTTCTGGTTGAAACAAAAAAAGCGTTGACCAGATATGGTATAGACAACATCATACTCACTGCAAGCGATGAAACCAACCCGGGCAAGCAGATAGAGGAGATTAAACTGATGACACCTCAAGCGCGTGCTGCTATTAACCGAATAAGTGCACACACCTACGGTGTAAACGGAATACGCGAATTGGGTCAGTTGGCAAAAGAAGAGAATATAAACCTGTGGATGAGCGAAGTAGATGGCAATGGCACAGCAGGTACAAACGCAGGCGAAATGAGCGCTGCCCTATGGTTGGCCAATAAAATCATAAATGACATTACCGCCATGGAACCATCGGCCTGGGTATTGTGGCAGGTAATAGATACCCACGTATCTAAAGAGGGTTACAAAGGTCGTGTAGATAAAGGCCCGCTACAGACTATGGGAGGTTATTGGGGTACAGCATACGCCAATCACGACACAGACGAGATTGTGCTTACACAGAAGTACTATGCTTTTGGCCATTTCTCCAAATACATTCGCCCCGGTTCAAGCCTGATTATCTGCAACAATGGTCTGAACAGAGGTTGCAATGCCATTGCAGCAATAGACAACAAAGGCAAACAGATAACTGTAGTATGTACCAACACCACTGCTAACAACCAGAATATGAATATCGACCTTAGCGATTTCCATAGCGGAAAATCAAAGGTTACACATATCCGCACCAGCGGCTCTATGGCTAATGGAGAACAATGGAATATTGTAAGCAGCAATGTACTTTGCGAAAACAGCAAGCTGAATATTGAATTGCTTCCCAACTCAATATCAACTTACATTTTCACATTGAAGTAGTTAATTATCAATACTCTAAAGAGAATTCATCTATATAGAGAAGGCTGTTTGAACTGCCTGTAAAATAATCACCGTACTTGCACGACGATGCCACTATAAGTATCTGAGTGGGAGTACGGTCATTTCTATACTCTAATGGCAATCTGAATGGCAGATATTCACTACCGCTATCCTCATTTGTAGATAGTTCTGCGTATGCTATAATATTTGGATCGTTTTCTATATCCAGAAATGTTCCTTCGTTAGTATCTATCTTTACACGGCTTTTCCAGTCGCCAAGAACAATATAGATAGAACAGTAATCCTTCTCTCCTTTCAGATTAGCGTATGGCGATTTTGCATTGTCTATTGTGCCCGGATGATAGCAATAGTAGCCATTCAATGCTACCGGACGACTGTTGAAATTACGTCCCATTGCAAGTTCTGCTCCCAAACCGGATGTCTTTACATACTTACCCAGGAAGATACTGCCAGATGCCAATACACCCATTACAGATGTAGCCTTAAGTTTGGCAGCAGTTCCTGATATCACAAAATTAGTTTCGGGACTTGTAGGATTCTTTGGCCCAAGTATGTTTGCACCTCTGTTTCCGGAATCCCACCAATAGTTGGCAGCCGATAGATTTCTGTTAGGATACCAATGTTTATCATCTTTCAGATACCATTCATCGAAATCCATATTTGGCACCACAATACGTGCATATCCGGATGCATCATATTCTATGGAATCTGTATTTGCTATAGATGCTTTTATTCGCCACAAATAGTCCTGTTTGGTTTTAAGATAGACCATCATTGGGTTAGAGAGATCCAATACACTACCCACAGCAATCACCGGATCAATTACAGCATTATTAGATACTGCTATGCTCTTAACTTTAACAGATTGCATAGTTATAGAATCGTTCACAAAGACCGTAACTGTTTTATTATCAACATCAATCTGTGTAGGGTGAATCTCTTCTTCAACTGCAAACTCTGTAAAATCGGCTGTAAGAATAATCAAATCATCCTCTTTTTGACACCCTGTTGCAAACAATGTGGCAATCAAAGCCACAACAAAACACAATTCTTTTCTTTTCATCATAATCATAGAATTATTAAATCTGGTGCAATATTACTTTATTTAAAACAAAAAACAGCACCTTTTACACTATTTAGATTTCTATCACTTTTTGAAATAGTACTGACCTTTGCCGCAAGTCTGTTTTCCAAAGTTGATGGCATTGTTTGGACAACGATGATAACAACTCATGCAGTTGGTACAGTTTCCATTCCATCTGGGTTTACCATCCACCATATTTATATTATGTAGAGGACACTCTCTTGCACACTTACCGCAGCCGTTACAACTGTCATTAACATTAAAAGGTTTGTCCGATATAAGCAACCCATAAAATAGCGGTTTTAATATGTAGCTTTTCAGGAAAGGTGCCCCACCCTTTAATTCATCAAAGTTTCCCTGTTCTCTTTTTGCAATGGATGTTATGACTTTAGGCAGTTGCTCTTTAACTGCATCTATCTTACTCTTTTCGCTTTGTAGAGTATCCAGTTTGAAGCCCGGAAGATTGATGTATGTTTCAGGCATTTTAAAGGAGAAAAATGCATCAAGCTTCAATCCCTGCTTTATCAGGAATTTACCGAATGTACGGTATGTATAACCTGTTTCATCGCCACAGGTAACTGCAGCAAACAGATATTTTGGTTTGTGTTCAAACCGCATCTTTGCAATAAACTCTGTAACTATTTTTGGAGCAGCCCAGGCATATATTGGGAATACAAAACCTACCACCTCTTCATTTGGAACAATATACTCATTACCGTTTCTTGCAGCATCGGGTATAAACACCAAATCCTGATTTAACCCTTTAGCCAACTCTTCTGCCACAAACCCGCTATTTCCACAACCCGAATACCAGAATATCATTTTTCAATCAATTTTCTACAAACTACATAATCCATAGGAATATCATGTTCTTCTGCCGGCACACGGAATATGTACTGGCAGTCAAAACAGACACCTATCTTAATAGCTCTCATTTTAGGCAGCAACCTGTCATAATACCCTTTGCCACGCCCCAAACGGTAGCCACGAATATCGAAAGCACGTCCCGGCACAATTACCAGATCTATCTCTTCAGGATTATCCAACACAGCACCCACAGGCTCCAAGATACCGTACTTTCCTATCTTTAAATCCTGTTCGCTTTTATATTGCCTAATCACAATATCATCACCCTCTATGGCTGGCAGATATATCTCTTTGGTCTCTGCCCATTTCCGCACAGCTTTCATTACATCTATTTCGTCGGCCATTGGGTGATACAGGAGTATCTTTTTGCTGTTTCTTACCAGTTCTGAATTTTCCAGATAGCTGAATAAAACATCCGCTTCCGTCTGTTTATCGGTTTCAGACATGGCAGCAACTCTCTCCTTAACAGCCTTACGGATAAGCGGTTTACTATCCTTCAGATGACCTATACTGAATTCGCAGCCACAGTAACGCTGATTATAAAAATCGTTCTCTTTTATAATTTCAGCCCTGCGTGCAGTAAGCCCACCCTTACGCCAATTATAGTCCCAATATGTGATATTTTCGTAGAGCGAAGCCGCATAATTGCCCGCTTCAACTATCTGTTCATGACTCTTCCAGCGGCTGGAATCGAGAGTTGATGTAATTACCGTAAAGCCGTTTTCTGCAGCATATTTGGCACAGGCTGTCAAACGCAACTTAAAGCACTTCAGACAGCGCGCACCACGTTCCGGTTCTGCCTCCAGCCCCTTAACACATTCCAACCATGCAGAGTGGTCATTATCGGCATCTACTATCTTCAACCCTAATTTCCGGGCATATCTGCTACATTCATTCTTACGAATTTCGTACTCTTCCAGCGGATAGATATTTGGATTGCAGTAGTATATTACTGGCTCTATCCCACTGTTCAACATTGCCTCTATTATGGCACCAGAACATGGGGCACAGCAAGTATGGAGCAAAACCTTTTCCACTCCACCCGGCGCAACCAACTTCTCTTCTCTCTTTTTCATCACAAATCATTATGCCACCGCGAAGATACAAAAAAGATTTAGTATGCACCATAGGACACCAAAGCCACCAACCTATAGAGCTGATGGCTTTATCTTAAACTCTACACAATCACATTTGCCCATGCTCTAAAAAACACGCCTTATGTAGATTTAACTCTATAGCCAACAGACAATATCATATCTAAGGAATAATGCTCCACCTGATAAACCTTACCATCAGAAGCAGTTGTCGCAAATTTTGCGACAACTTGAGTCAAACCGTTTTTTGACCTCAACAGTTCTGGGTTTAATTCCTCCTGCAAAGCGTTGTTAATGTGTTTACCATCCGAAGCCATCATTCGAGTAGGGGTACAAATTATACCCCACCTGACATTCAATTCAGAATCACGCGCACGCATCTTCTTAATATATGTTCCATTGTTTTCATAGTTTTATTGTTTTCACAAAACAAAAATAGTATTCTTCAACAACACGAATGCACAGATAAAGAAAAAAAACGTAATCTAATCTCAAACGCCATAAATCAGGAAAAATAAAACAAGGGTGTGCCAAAACTGACACACCCTTGCCAAAACAAATTGGTTATTGTTTATTATTAGAGAACTTCAAAGTCAATAGCCTTCAGGTCTTCATCAAGTGATGATGAACCGTAAAGAATCTGGTACTTACCAGGACGAACTGAAAGTTCATCAATCTTTTCATCATAGTATTCGAATGCTTCAGGAGTAAGAGTAATCTTAACCTTTGCAGTCTTACCAGGCTGAATGTTAACCTTCTGGAAGCCCTTCAAAGACTTGATAGGAGCTGTTGGGTTATCCAAAGCCTTAACGTAAACCTGAACAATCTCTTCACCTGCCAAGCTACCTGTGTTAGTTACAGGAACTGTGATGTTAACATTGCTGCCAGCCTTGATTGATTTCTTTGAAAGCTTACCTTCACCATAGTTAAATGTGGTGTAGCTCAAACCGTAACCAAATGCGTACATTGGTTCATCGTGGAAGTAACGGTATGTGCGGCCTTCCATGTTATAATCTGTAAGAGCAGGAAGCTGAGCTGTTGACTTGTAGAATGTAACAGGAAGCTTACCTGATGGGTTGTAATCACCAAAGAGAACATCAGCCAAAGCCTTTGCACCACCCTGACCAGGATACCAAGCCTGGATAAGAGCATCATACTGACCCTTAATGCTTTCAAAACCTATAGCTGAACCTGAACAGTTAACATAAACAACTGGTTTACCTGTTGTGTGCAAAGCACGGATCAAGCTCTGCTGAACTGCAGGAAGTTCAATGTCAGCCTTATCGCCACCTTCACCTTCCATTCTTGCAGAGATACCACCAATCATGATGATAACATCAGCACGCTTAACCTGAGCTGCCAATTCTGAGAAGTCGTGAGCCTTTCTTTCACAGAACTGTGCGCTGAGAGTTGCGAACTGACCTGTTGTATGTTTGTACTCAATCTTGATATCGTATGATTTACCCTCTTCTACTTTGAAAGTCTTGTACTGAACACCACGACGGAAGCCAAAGCCACCAAAACCACGCTGAGCAGCACCCTTCTGTTCTTCTACAACCTTACCATTGATTGTAAGTTTGTAACCCTGGTCACCGCTTACGACGTAGTTCAAATCGCCAGTGAAATCAGCAACATACTTACCTGACAACTTAACAGAGATATTCTCTTTCTGTACACCCTCTGCAAAATCGTATGCACCAAATGTGCTGAAGTTGATTTCATCATAATAACCTGTTGTAACAGGCTTACCGCTCATATTCAGGTTGTTGTAGAATTCTGCATACATACCCTTACCACCGTTGAATTCATCAATGTGGTTAACAGTCTGGAACTCTTCGTTCAATTCACAAGCCTTTTCATAGATGATTTCTGCATTTGGAACAGCGTTCTTAATACCCTGAAGCAATGAACGTGTATGTTCCTGAGTAGGAGTACCACCGTAGTTACCATTCAGCATACCTGCATCATCAGCATTAGGACCTACCACTGCAATAGTCTTAAGTTCCTTAGAAAGTGGCAATACATTACCATCATTCTGCAAAAGAACCATTGATTCACGTGCAGCCTGAGTAGCCAGAATATCGTTAGCTTCGCTGCTGATTACATCTTCACCAAGGTCAGCCCATGGAAGCATATCAGCAGGATCGAACATACCAAGTTCAAAACGACCTGTCAATACTCTACGCAAAGCAACGTCAATGTCAGCTTCGTTAATCTTACCATTCTTCAAACCTTCAACAAGAGACATAAAGCTCTTACCGCACTCAAGGTCAGTACCTGAAAGAACAGCATCAACACTGGCTTCAAGAGCATTTGCGTGTGTACCATGCTGATAAGTATTATAGAAGTTGTTGATAGCATCACAGTCTGTTACAACCAATGATTTGTAACCCCACTTGTTACGCAGAATGTCAATAAGAAGACGTTCGCTGCTGCAGCAAGGTTCACCTTCGTAACGCTGATAAGCACACATAACTTCCTGTACGTTAGCATCTATAACCAACTTTTTGAAAGCAGGAAGATAAGTTTCCCAAAGGTCACGCATAGATACAGTTACATCAAATCTGTGACGATCTGGTTCAGGACCGCTGTGTACTGCATAGTGCTTTGCACAAGCGTGAGTCTTGAAGTACTTGTCATCATTACCCTGCATACCTTTTACGTTCTCAACGCCAAGAACACCCATCAAATATGGGTCTTCACCGTAAGTCTCCTGACCGCGTCCCCAACGTGGATCACGGAAGATGTTTACGTTTGGACACCAGAATGTCAATTCAGGATTTCCGGGAACGTAGTTAGCACCCATTGCAATGTTAAAGATGTCATGGTCTGAACGGTTCCAGTTAGCACGAGCCTCGTCTGAAACTGTTGAGAAAACATCATAAATCAACTCTGGGCTGAAAGCTGCAGCCATACCGATAGGCTGTGGATAAACGGTATAGTCACTCTGACGAACACCATGACAAGCCTCTGACCACCAGTTGTAAGAAGGAATACCCAAACGGTCAACAGAGATTGACTTGTTCATGATAAGACCAACCTTTTCTTCCGGTGTCAAAAGAGACATCAGATTCTCAACTCTCTCCTCTGTAGATAACTTAGGGTTCTGGAATGGATATTCATAATCTCCATTACCACCACAGGAAGAGAACAATGCTGCCATTGCTAAAGCAGCTACGAATGTTAGTTTCTTCATATAAGTTTGTATTGTTAATAAAAAAAATCTGCTACGCACAAATCTTTGCGAAGATATGATAAAATTTACATTTTACACCACCTTATTACTACAAAAGTAAAACAAAGTGAATAAAAAAGTCAAAACAGGCTCAGATTCTTAACAACATACACAGTAAACCCAAATAAAATTAAATGCGAATAACGTATATGAATATCAATTACATTTGCAGCACAACTTTTACATTATTCACCAAAAAATGTTTTGATTATGACAATTAAATTTTACAGATGCAACCATTGTGGTAACATAATAGTTAAGATGGTTGATTCAAGAGTTCCTGTTGTTTGCTGCGGTGAAAGGATGGAAGAACTGGTTGCAAACACAGTAGAGGCAAGTACAGAGAAGCATATTCCTTATGTAACCAAGGTAGATGATTCTCATATAAAAGTAACTGTAGGCAGTATAGAGCATCCTATGTTACCCGAACATCATATTGTTTTTCTCTTTGTAGAAACAGAAAAAGGAGGTATGTTCCTGCATCTGAAAGATAAACCGGAAGCGGTATTCTGTACCGGCACAGACAGGCCTGTTGCCGTCTATGAATATTGTAATATTCACGGGTTATGGAAGGTAAAACTATAGCATTGTTAGTAGTTTGTAGTTAGTATTGGTTAGTTTGCGCCCTGTGGTTATCTGAACAGCGTTTCAGAGTACTACAGGGCGTTTTTTGTGGCGAATTGGCGAATTCTGCACTGTATTTGTTCGCCACAACGACGGTTTGTTTAACCACAAACCACCATTTTTAGCATCATCGGTCCATTTTTTGCAAATATTTTTGCGTTGTCGTTTGAACGAACGGACGGCGTAAAAAAATGAATAAATATGTTCGACAGTACATTTATCAAAAAGTTTGAAAAGACAATTAAGAAACATTGGAACGAACCTGCTGTTACAGATTATCAGCAGGCAGGAGTAACATACGGAGAACTTGCGGCAGAGGTAGAGATGAACCATATATTATGGTGTGCTGCGGGATTGAAGAGAGGAGATAAAATCTCTATCAATGCCAAAAGTTGTGCCGGTTGGGCAAAGACATTTATGAGTATAGTAAGTGGAGGTTATGTAGGTGTTCAGTTGTTTGACGGATATACACCTGCCGACACCCAGCAATTGGTAAATCATTCTGACAGTGTTCTGCTATACACAGAAAAACGCCTATACGACAATATGGACATTGAAAATATGCCAAATCTGATAGGTGTGATAGACGTTAAGACAGGCGATCTGCTTGCTTTCCGTAACAATTTTGATTCAATCTATGCTAAACGTCAGCAGATGTTTAACGAGAAACACCCTGATGGTTTAAAACAGGAAGATGTATATTTTGAAGATAGAGATGCTGATGATGTTTGCGGAATAAATTATACATCCGGTTCGACTGGTAGTCCTAAAGGCGTAATGCTTACAATAAGAAATTTCAGTGCAAATGTATATCTGTTGCCTATTCACTTCCCATTTGTAGAAGATGGCAACTATCTAAGTGTTTTGCCATTTGCACATATCTTTGGTTTGACTTGCGACGTCATAGAGCCACTCTGTTTAGGTATGCACCTTACCATATTAGGTTTGCCACCTATCCCACCATATCTGAGACCTGCTTTAAGCGAAGTCAACCCTTCCATCTTCCTGGCTGTACCACTTATCTTGTCAAAGATGATAGAGAGCACCATTGGTGAATTTATAAGCAGTGAAGAGGGCAAAGCAAAATTAGAGAATTACAAAGAAAACAGAGAGTATTGCGATTCATTGCGTCATCTGTTTGTATCGGCATTCGGTAAGAACTGTACACTTATAGCAACAGGTGGTGCAGCAATCCCTTCTGAACTTGAAGAGTTGCTGGTAACCAAACTGCAAGCTCCATTTGTTACCGGTTACGGTATGACAGAATGTGCACCTGTAATATGCATAGGTCACAAAGATAAATACAAACTAAAATCTTGTGGTGAAGTAATTACAGAGTGTGTTGAAGCACGTATCAATTCTGTAGATCCGGAACATATCCCGGGCGAAGTTCACGTAAAGGGCGATTGCGTATTCAGCGGATATTACAAAAATCCTGCAGTTACAGCAGAAGTGATGACAGAAGATGGTTGGTTCCGTACAGGTGATATGGGTGTATTGGACAAAGAAGGCACTCTATTCCTTATGGGACGCTGTAAAAACATGCTTTTATCAAGTAACGGACAGAATATTTTCCCCGAAGAGATAGAGGTACTGCTGAATGTCAAGCCATTCGTAGCTGAATCACTAATAGTTCAGCGCGACGCCATTCGTGTAGCTATTATAGTGATTGACAACGACAAAGTAGCAGCCAGCGGCATGGATGCATCTGCACTGAACGCTGTTATGCGCGGAAATATTGAAAAGTTGAATAAAGAGATACCTGCCTACTCTTCCATAACAGATTTCGAACTACGTTTCGAACCGTTTGCCAAGACCCCAAAAGGCAGTATCAAAAGATTTATGTACTCTTAATAATCTATCTACAGAGACCTGCTGTCCAAATGGGACAGTATGTTTCTGTAGTGCGATGGAGTAACTACCAACTCTTTATTAGAAGGTGCAGCAAGTGTAATTCTGGCACGACCGCGTTCCTTCTTAAACTTGACGATCTTTGTAGTATTGACTAAATAGGAACGATGGCATCTCACAATAGATGTATCGGTAAGATACTCCTCCATCTTTTGAGTACTTAATCGCAACAGATAACTGGTTAGTTTACCATCAAGTTCATAATAGACTTGAACATAATTATCTTGCGACTCTATATAAAAGATTGAGCTCTGATCTACTGACATCTTGGTTTTGCCGGAACTGTCACTAAGTTTAACCAGACATCCATCGGGTGACGATAAGTTTTCACGCTTATGATTCAGTTTAAACAGTTCCAGTTCCTCTTTCTTAGAACGATAGGCTGCATATATGGCTATAATGGTATAAGGTATAGCAAGTATAAAAGCTACACAGAAAAGGATTTTAAAAACCAGTCTGAAAGTAGTGTGTGTACTGCTCATACCAAATGTCTGAGTCAAGGCCCAATATTCAATGGCAATTGCCAAGAATTCACAGCCTGCCCAATACATCATAGTTCTGACAGTTATATGATTATGTGTCTTCTGATAATTCATCAGAATAAACTTGCTTGCTACAAGAGTAGATACACCTACCACGTAGAACAAAAAGGTAATGAGACATGTACGCCAAGTGCCAAATCCGAACCAGGTAGTTACAGAAAAAGGCTGATATATTGCCATAAAAAGAACCGAAAAAAGCGAAACAAACGCAACCGACTCTAACAGGAACTTTTTCTGAAAAAATAATTTTGGTATTTCCATTATACTTACTTTATTTGTCGGGTGCAAAGTTAAAAAAAATAATTATTGATGATGAACAAACGAGTAGTAATAACCGGTATGGGTACAATTACTCCTATCGGCAACAACATTAACACATTTAAAGAAAACCTGTTCAAAGGTGTATGTGGTATTAACAAACTGACCGGACTTGATGAATGGAATTTAAGCATCAAGGTGGCAGGACAGATAAATAATTTCGATCCAAAAGCACTGGGCATGGACGCAGCAAGCATTCGCCGCAGTGACCTGTTTAACCAATATGGTAACTGCGCTGCTATTCAGGCTGTTGCAGAAAGCGGACTTGTATCGGGCGAAAACATTGAACCGGAACGTTTTGGGGTATATGTTGGTTCCGGCATTGGCGGTATGGATACCTTTATTAAACAGACACACGTTATGTACACAGAAGGTGCAGACCGTATCTCTCCCCTATTCATCCCTATGATGATTGGCAATATATGTGCCGGTAACATCGCCATTCGTTTTAATGCACAGGGACCATGTCTGCCTGTTGTATCGGCCTGCTCAACCAGCACGCATGCCATAGGTGAAGCATTCCGTGCTATCAAACACGGTTATGCCGATGCCATAATAGCAGGTGGTGCAGAAGCTACCGTAAACCCATTGGCAATAGGCGGATTTGCAAACATCAAAGCACTCTCCACAACAGAAAATCCGGAAGAGGCCTGCCGTCCTTTCGACGCTCGTCGTAATGGTTTTGTACTTGCAGAAGGTGCCGGTATTATGGTACTGGAAGAGTACGAACACGCTGTTAAACGTGGTGCAAATATCATAGCAGAAGTAGTTGGTTATGGTAACAGTTGCGATGCACACCACTACACCGCCCCACGTCCTGACGGCACTACAACCGCAGCTGCAGTAAGTCAGTCATTAAAAGAGGCAGGCTATACAGAAGACAAAATGCTCTACATCAATGCTCACGGCACAAGTACACCACTTAATGATAAATGTGAAACCAAAGCATTTAAAATAGCATTGGGCGAAGAAAATGCCCGTAAGGTAATGATCAGTTCTTCAAAATCAATGACAGGACACATGCTTGGAGCAACCGGAGCTGTAGAACTTATTGTATCGGCACTTGCTCTGCAAAACGGCATATTGCCACCAACTATTGGTTATGCAGAACCGGATCCCGAATGTGATTTGGATTACATTCCAAACCAGGCTCGTGACATTCAGGCAGATTTTGCACTATCCAGTTCATTAGGTTTTGGCGGACACAATGCCTGTGTAACACTGAAAAAATACAGCAATGAATAGAGAAGAGCTTAAGAACATATTGCCTCACCGCGAACCTATGTTACTGGTAGATAACGTAGAGGTAGATGGCGATTGGGTAAATGCAACATACACCGTTAAAGGCGATGAACATTTCCTGCAGGGACACTTTCCGGGAATGCCGGTCGTTCCGGGAGTAATACTGTGCGAAATTATGGCACAATCCTGCTGTCTGCTCATATCAGACCTGCTTAAAGAGAATCTGCCCCTGTATGCCGGTATAGACAAAGCCCGTTTCAAACACCCTGCTGTTCCGGGCGATACCATCTCTATTCGCGCTACAGTAACACAACGTAAAGGTAAAGTGGTTTTTGTAGAAGCAACATCGAAAGTAAATGAAAAGATATGCTGCACAGGCAATTTTTCCTTTATACTTGTACCTAAACCCAACAATAATTGATAACTTTACGGAGTATTAACAACGTAATTATTTGTAACAATATGAGTTTCAATATACTTAAAGGAAAGAAAGGTATTATTTTTGGAGCGCTGAACGAACAATCCATTGCTTGGAAAGCTGCTCAGAGAGTAGTAGAAGAAGGTGCTGAAATAGTTCTTACCAACACTCCCATATCACTGCGTCTGGGTGCTATAAACAAACTGGCAGAAGAGACAAATTCAATAGTTGTACCTGCCGATGCTACATGTGTGGCAGACCTTGAAATGCTGGTAGATAAAGCTATGGAACAGTTTGGCGGACAGTTCGATTTTGTACTTCACTCTATCGGCATGTCACCCAATGTTCGTAAGAATATCCCTTACGAATCTACCAACTACGACTTTTTTGGCAAAACATTAGATATATCTGCCATCTCATTCCACAAACTGCTAAAGGTTCTCTATAGCAAGAATGCCATTAAGCGTGGCGGTTCTATTGTAGCTCTTACCTATATAGCAGCAGAACGCACATTTGTGGGTTACAACGATATGGCCGATGCCAAAGCACTGCTACAATCCATCACCCGTAGTTTTGGTGCTATCTATGGAAAGGAATATGGTGTTCGCGTAAATACCATATCACAATCGCCTACCGCAACCACTGCCGGTCAGGGGATTGCCGGAATGCAGGATATGCTTAAGTATGCAGATTCCATGTCGCCATTAGGCAATGCACTGGCAGAAGATTGTGCAGACTACATTGTAATGATGTTCTCAGACTATACACGCAAGGTTACTATGCAGAACCTGTACCACGATGGTGGTTTCTCTACCACCGGACTGCTACCGTTCCCACAACCTACAGAATAACAGCTACTGTAGCACTACACACAACATAACAACAGCGCCCCACTCTTCCGTGAGGCGCTGTTACTTTTTTATTTGTTTTGAAGATTATTTCTCTTCGCACTGATAGTGGAAGTAATCTACATCTACGTAACCACCGGTTTTCTTTGTGGCGTAGTTAAAGATACCGAATTTGCTTCCCATAAAGAAACGACGATAGTCAAATATCATACGATAATTTTCTGTACCTATCTGTTCCCACTGTTCGCCATCAAAGCTATAGTAGAAGTTTGCAGCATCGTGTCCGCTTCCACGCTGACCCGGACGGAAGTCGCCATCCAGACGCAACCAAATCTTAGGCTGTTTAGCATTTACCAACTTGGTTATATCTATAGTCTCTATAACCTTTTCATCTACTTTTGTTACAGCTTTTTCACGATTTGACAGCGATACATTCTGTTCGCTCATTTCAAGTGTAAGTTTCTTACCACTCTTTTTCACTGTAAGCACACCGCTATCGCCGTTGAAAGCAGTCAGTCCGGCACAGTCTCCATCTTTCATTTTTGATAAATCCATGCAGATGTAACCACTGCAAACAGGACCTTCCATACGCTGTGTAATTGTATTAGGTGCAAGATAGAGGTTAGGAACTACGCGAGCTGTCTTTAAGCGTAAGTATCCCGGACGCTCTGTCAAACTCCAAGCTTCATCTACAGGGTTATGGTTCCACTGCCAGTGAAGTCCCAATTTACTATCCTCAAATTCATCGGCCAGTACTATACCTTTCTTAGGCAAACCACTCTTGTATGGACGAACTATTTCAGGAACATTGTAGTATTCATCGCCTATCATTGGCCATCCGTCTATCCAGCGTACAGGTGAAAGTGTTGGTACACGACCTACACCACCACGATCCTGGAACATAATAGCATACCAATCGCCCTCTTCTGTGTTAACAATAGTACCCTGTGCCAGATAGCTAAAGCCACCAAATCTACTTTCCAGGATAACGTGCTTTTCCCAAGTTCCGTTAAGATCTTTTGTTCTATAACATACTTCACGACGATTCAATCCGCCACTGTATGCCTGACTGATAAGCATAGCATAGTATGTTCCGTTATGTTTGATAACGCGGGTTCCTTCCAAAAGTCCTGTCTCCTCTTTTTCACGCTGAAAATAGTGACGTAGGCTGCCTTCTACCACTCCCTTCAAATCAGGTGTGAGCTGACACATTTCTCCGGTTCCAAAGAATATATAAGGTGTGCCATCTTCGTCAAAGAAGAGTGATGCATCGTGGAAATGGCGCAGACGTGAATGTATAGTCCAAGGTCCTTCAGCCTTTTCTGCTGTAAAGATGTATGAATCGCCCATAGAGCCACTTTCATTTGGAGCTAACAACGCCCAGAACTTACCATTGTGGTACTTTAGTGATGTAGCCCACTGTCCACGTCCATAGACTGTTCCCACTCCTTCTCCTTTCTGTTGGTCCAATGGCAGTGAGAAAGCCAAATCATATTTAGGAGAATCGGTTAGTTTGTCAAAAATATAACCTACTGTTTCCCAGTTCTTAAGGTCTTGTGATGCCATAACTGGTGCTCCCGGCATAAGGTGCATGGTGGTACTTACCATATAAAAGGTATCGCCCACACGAATTACATCGGGATCAGGTACATCGGCCCAAAGCATTGGGTTCTTGATAGGTGGTTCTTTTGACGGCTGTGCTACGCTAACCATGCACAGCATACTTACAAATAGGATAGAAATTAACTTTTTCATAAGGTTGATATTAAAAAATTCTACTTTCATTTTGTAAATATCGGCATATATTGGGTATTTACAAAGAAAAGAAGCCATTTTTTTGCAAAAGTTATAGAAGTCCTTTTAAGTAAGTGGCGACCGATATATATTCGACCGCCACTTTCAAATATGTAATTATAACAGATTTTTATTCTCTTCTTATGGCATCGGCAGGATTTACCAACATTATGGTTTTGACCTCTTTCCATATAGTTAGCGCAACTAGCCCCGTAGTAAAGAGATAAACCACTATACCATAAAGCGTTACCAACAGTACAGGCATACTTACGTCTGATACATTTCCCCATACACTTAGCATAGCTATATAAACCACAATAAAGGTCATTGTGTATGTTTTCAGATATGGTTTAATAGTCTGCATAAGAATATCTTGTCTGCTGGCTCCATTTATTTTTCTTATAGCCACCTCCTTTTGACGCCTTGCTGCATCAAGAGCAATAGTAGAATACACACTGAGTACCAACATTACCAAACTGATAAAAGCAAGAGATATTGAAACAAGCAAAAGAGACTTAATCGATTCTTCTCTACTTAACACCACATCTTTTACAGTTTGAAATGGAGCTATATCCATAGATTTTGGAATATATTTACGATAAACCGATTCAAACGATTTCTTTGCATCTTCTATATCTACTCCATCCTTTATTTTATACAAACAGGTGTTTGCATTTGGACTCTCTTGTACTTTAAACATAACACCTTTTACTTCATTAAAGCCATAATCAATAAAATATGAAGGTGTTACACCAGGATTAACATCTATAACACCGGCAATCTGCAGTGTGGTAAAACTATAACTATCTATATTGATATCTTCATATAATCTGTAATAAAGTTCAGAACTGTTTGATACCTGTATGGTACCATCAAAACCACTCAGTTTTGAGAGTTCATCATAAATTGCTCTATTTACATAAACATAATTATTCTGCTCCGGTTTTACCAATTTGCCCTCCATAGGAATATTCAACAGTTCAAAATATCTGGGATCTCCTGCACTTACGTCTTGTATTGTAATGGTATCACTACCCACTAAAATTTCTCTGAAATTATATCTCTGCTTTACTATCTCCTCTATCTGAAGTACACAAGAATTTTCTACCTCCGGCAATTGTTCAAGTTCCGCACGTATTTCATCCCAATGTTCCACTCCATTCCAATCTACATATATAATTCTATCCATCTCTTCTAATGACAGATATTTCTTTACAGGACTGGAATTTATCTTAATAGAGTATAAAGAGGCCCCTATCAGCACACAGAAGATTACAGATACCGCAAATTGCATAGAGAGCAGAACATAGTGCTTTTTATTTGTATGCGGTTTGCTCTTCATTACTTTAAGTACAGTTTTGCCTCCTATTCTTCTCACATAAAACAGGATAATCAACAAACAGAATACTAATGCAAATATTATAACTATGACCTGCCTTTTTATTACATCTGCAAAAGTAAAACCAAAGTACCCCCAAACGTTATTAAATGAGTAATCATTAATCGAGTTATAAAGTAGCTCTGTTATTACAGTGGAGAAGATAAACACCAGAGACAACATTATAACAACCTCTGTAGCTAATAGAAGATTGAGACCTTTGTTATTAGAACCAACACATTTACGTAATACCAGTTCTCTGTGTCTGGTATCTAACATCTGTATGAAGAACCTCATAAAGCCCACAACACCTGTTATAAAAATAAGTAAGGCAAAGAATGATAATATTATGCGACTAAACAAATCGGCAGAATAATTGACAGCGCTTACCAGATTGATTTTTAAAGGTTCACCGGTTTCTGATCTAAAGATTTGCATTTTGTCTAATGTTTTCTGCACATCCTTCAGTCTATATCCTTTTGATAATGTTGCACTAACCATACAAGCAACATTTTCATTGAAAGGAACATAGATCGTTCTATCATTATTTCTAAGTTCATTCTTTGCCACACCTACTATAGTATAACTTATGTCGATATATTCCAAATATTGATCTATCTCCAAAAACTCTCTTTTGGTAATGACAAGTTGCTTTCCTATTGGAGAATCATCACCATACATTCTTTTAGCAAGTTTTTCATTGATAATGATCTCACCTTTATTTAATGTTTTACTTCCTACAACACTTGCATTACTGAAATATTGCGAATTAACAGGTATAATAGAGACTATGTATGGTTCATCTTCTTTCCCCACTTCGTAGCATTTGGCATATCCTGAAACTGAAGACGCTTTAATGTCTTCAAGTCCCTCTATATCAGCATTAAGAATTTGTTCTATTTCTTCGCCTTGCAGCATATAGGTATTTCCATCCTTTTGTGGCATAAAATCTATTATTCTGGTTAATTCCTTATCTAATTCAAATAATGAATCCACAAAGCCAAATAATACAAGCCCCAATGACATACATAATAGAGATACAGCAGTGTGTAATTTGTATTTAAGCAATTGGCGAACCGCTATTTTGATATAATGTAGTAACATAAGCGTTCAATTATATAATTTTTCCATCAAATAGATTTATCACACGGTTAGCGTATGCTGCATCACGCTGAGAATGGGTTACAATTATTATGGTTGTACCTTCTAAATTTAATTGACGCAACAACTCCATCACCTCCAGTCCGTTTTTGGAATCCAGGTTTCCTGTTGGTTCGTCGGCAAGTATAAGTTCCGGATTTGTTACAACTGCACGTGCCACAGCTACACGCTGTTGCTGACCGCCTGAAAGTTGCTGCGGAAAATATTTGGCACGATGTACTATATCCAATCTCTCCATAATAGCATTAACACGTTTTTGACGTTCCTGTTTGGGAATTCCCATATAAAGCAGTGGCAGTTCAATATTTTCATAGACTGTAAGGTCATCTATAAGATTGAAACTCTGGAACACAAAACCTATAGTTCCTTTACGCAATGATGTACGTTTATCCTCTGTAAATTCTGCCACATCTATACCTTTGAACCAATATTTTCCCTCTGTTGGGTTATCCAATAACCCCAACACATTGAGCAAAGTTGATTTACCACATCCCGATGGTCCCATAATTGCTACAAAATCACCCTGTTGAACTTGGAGTGTTACTCCATTCAAAGCTCGTGTTTCAACATCTTCTGTTGTGAAATTTTTCTTAATTGCTTCAGTTTTAATCATGTCTACTAATAGTTTAATTACAAAATTACTTAGTTATTTAACATCACTCTATATACATTGCTATTTTAACAATATACTTTCATTTTTATTCTAACTTCTACATATATAACTACAACAAGCGTGCCATAAAACTAACATACTGAAACCCAACCATTTACAAAACAACAGCACATATTTTAGCGTGCGAATACGCACATATTATTTACTATTTCGCACACTTATTCAAAATTAAATATATACATTTGCAAAAAAAATCACAGTCTATGGATAAAAGCAAGATTCTAATTGTTGACGACAACGAAGATGTTCTGTTTGCTCTAAACATATTGCTAAAGAATAGAGTTCAAGCAGTAAGAGTTGCCACAAACCCGGAACGTGTGGAACATTTTATGAACACATTCCAACCGGATGTTATACTTTTAGATATGAACTTTACAGCAGATGCCATCTCCGGGCAGGAGGGTATGGACTGTTTACAACATATTATAAATATAGATAACGATGCTGTTGTAGTTTTTATGACAGCCTATTCCGATACAGAAAAGGCTGTACGAGCCATAAAAGCAGGTGCTACAGATTTTATATCTAAACCATGGGAAAACGACAAACTGCTGGCTACACTGCAAGCGGCAGTAGAACTGAGACGTTCAAAGCAAGAAGTTAAATTGCTTAAAGAAAAGGTGGCAGTTTTAGCACAACAAGGTAGTAGCAACACACCTATTTTAATAGGCGAATCGGCTGCAATGAAACAGGTCAAGAGTATTATTGACCGTATAGCAGAGACCGATGCCAACGTACTTATTACAGGCGAAAATGGCACAGGTAAAGATGTGGTGGCACATCTTATAAAACATCTGTCACACAGAAGTAATCAACCTTTTGTATCTATTGATTTGGGTAGTCTGCCGGAACAACTATTTGAAAGTGAACTGTTTGGATATGAAAAGGGGGCATTCACAGGTGCAGGAAGCGCAAAGGCCGGACGTATGGAAGCAGCATCGGGAGGAACTCTGTTTTTAGACGAGATAGGCAACTTAACGGCAGCAATGCAATCTAAATTGCTATCGGCACTGGAACGTAGAGAAATAACCAGATTAGGTGATACCAAAACAAAAAAGATTGATGTGCGTTTAATCTGTGCTACTAATGCAGATCTTATGCAGATGGTTGCCGATGGCACTTTCAGACAAGATTTACTCTACAGAATAAATACAATTGAGATTCACATTCCACCTATTCGCGAACGAGGCGACGACATTTTACTTCTGGCCGACCATTTTTTAGCTGTATATGCAAAGAAATACAACAAACATATAAAAGGCATAAGTATTGATGCCAAATCTATGTTGCTTAAATATCAATGGCCGGGAAATGTACGCGAACTGCAACACACTTTAGAACGTGCAGTTATTATGACCGATTCCTCAATTATAAAGAGTCATAATCTTATGTTGCAATCCAATTCATCGGCATATAACCGAAACAGAGAATTACAGACTATGAATCTGGAAGAACTGGAGCGCGATGCCATTGAACGCGCTATGCAAAAGGCGGAAGGCAATATAAGCAAAGCTGCAGAACTTTTAGGAATAACCCGATACACATTATATAGAAAATTGAACAAATGAAACGCAAATTCTTTATACATATTATTGTCATAGTGGTAATGGCTCTGACACTGGTTTTATCTGTTTTTTACCACTTATGGTTTTGCTCAATTTTTACAGTATCAGTACTGATTCTTTCTGTAATTACGCTATACAAAATGTTTTCCGACACCTTAGATCTGCTTAAATCGGAGCAGAATTTCAGAAGAAAGGTTGAAAACAGTCAACGTACTACCGAATCGCAAATGCTGTACTACAAAACATTGATGGAGAATGTAGATACCGCTGTTATGGTGATTACAGATAGCGGCCACACGGAATGGGCAAACTCTTTTGCTCAAAAATTTATTGGCGAATCTTGCATGCTTACAGACTCCATAATGGGAGCCATTGCTGAAAACAAAGAGATTATTCAATTTGAAAACAGAGAATATGTTATAAGCCATTCCAATATCAATACGGACACAGGAAAACGCATTATTGTAGCAATGAAAGATATTCAAAATGCTATGGATAAAACGGAATTTGATTCCTGGCATAAATTAGTCAGGGTACTGACACATGAAATTATGAACTCCATCACCCCTATTATCTCTCTGTCCGATACACTTTGTGATATGGCCTCTACCAATATAATGAACGAATCTGACACTATAAAAGAGGGATTGGGAGTTATTCACAGGAGAAGTCAGGGATTACTTACTTTTGTAGAGAACTACCGCAAACTGACACGCGTTACACTTCCCATAAAAAGCAAAATCATGGTATCGGAACTGTTTGCCGATATACAAAAGTTATATACACAGCCTTATATTTCATTCCAGATAGAAAATGCCGATACCGATTCCATCTATGCCGATAGAGGACAGATGGAACAGGTAATTATAAATCTGCTAAACAATGCGATAGACGCAGTTCCTACCAGCAATGCCAGGATAATATGTTCTTTTAGAACGGAATCATCCGGTAGTAGTTACCACTCAATTATTAGTGTCACAAACAATGGTAAAGTTATTTTACCAGAGGTTTTAGAGCGTGTTTTTGTACCGTTTTTCAGTACAAAAAAGAACGGTAGCGGTATAGGACTAAGTCTTTGCAAACAGATAATTATGAACCACGGAGGAGACATAACTATCTGTTCTGATAACGATACAGGTACTACTGTAGAGATAAAACTATAGCAGTCCTTTTATGTAACGGAATAGTTTGTAAGGCATATAACGGAATGGCAAATCTATGCACGTTGTGGTAGTTACAACAGAACGTTTATGTGAAAAAGCATCAAAGCTCAGTTTGCCATGATAGCTTCCCATACCTGAATTCCCTACTCCGCCAAATGGAATATTTTCATTTGCTATGTGCATTATAACATCGTTTATACAAGAGCCTCCTGCCGATGTTTTATGTATAAACTCTTTTGCATCTCTCTTTTTGCCAAAATAGTAGAGAGCTAACGGTTTTTCTCTTTCCAGAACAAAATCCAATGCTTCACTGCGGTCATTGAAAGTAATCATAGGGAGCACAGGTCCAAATATCTCTTCTTGCATAACAGGTGCTGTAGGCGCTACATTAGCTAATAATGTAGGCTCTATGTAGAGCTCATTGGCATCTGTATTACCTCCCAAAACCACAGTGCCATCATTCAGATAGTTCGCTACTCGCTGAAAAGCTTTTTCATTCACCATTCTTACATAATGTGCCGATTTTTGTATATCTGCCCCATGAAGCTGATGCAAAGCCTTACCATACTCTTCTGCGAACTTATCCACACAGTTTTTGTGAATCAGCAGATAATCGGGGGCTATGCAGGTCTGTCCCGCATTTAGTGTTTTACCCCAGGCTATTCTGCGTGCAGCTATCTTTATATCGGCATTTTCATCTACCACACAAGGACTTTTACCACCCAGTTCCAGCACTACCGGAGTAAGATGTTTAGCAGCCGACTGCATTACAGTTTTACCCAATGCCGGACTGCCGGTAAAGAATATCAAATCAAAGCGCTCTTCCAGCAACGCACTGTTCACCTGTCTGTTGCCCTGCACCACAGCAATGTATTCTGATGGGAATGTAGCACTTATCATCTGTTCCACTACTGTAGATACATTTGGAACGTAAGGCGATGCTTTGAGTATAGCAGTACAACCTGCCGATATAGCTCCTACAAGCGGATTAAGCAGTAATTGAACAGGATAATTCCAGGGCGATATTATCAATGTACAGCCCAATGGTTCCGATACCACTTTGCTCTGTGAAGGCATCATCTTTAGCGGAGTACAAGCTCTGCTACTTTTGGCCCACCTGCGCAGATGCTTTATGTGGTTCTTTATTTCTCCTTGTACTATACTGATTTCTGTCATCACAGCCTCTTCCATAGACTTATGCAGATCTTTCCACAAAGCTTCACACAATGGTTTTTCCCATTCGGTCAGCATTTTCTGCATCTTTTTTAGCTGTGCCAAACGGAAATCTACCGATAAAGTGACATGACTGGAAAAGAAGTTTCGTTGTGATTCAACCACCTCTTTTATTCTTAATTCCGTTGTATTCTCTATTTTCATATTTTATCTATTTTCTTCCTGTAAAATTATCCATTGCGTGGAAAATGCCTACCACTTCGCCAAAGATAAAATCAAACAAAATACACACATTTGGAAATATTGTATATTTTTCATCCTTTGTTGGTACTTCTGTAAAAATCAGATTATAGATTGAAAGCACTTGTACTACCACAGTTTCAATATAGCAGCCCTATAGTTTTTAATTATTTTTCTATAAGTTTGCAAACAGATATCTAATTTAGTAATTTACAATATGAAAATTTTGAAAAGATTCTTTACGCTACTCTGTTTGGTAGCAGTTCTATGTTCTTGCAATGCACAAGGAAACACCGTTTCTGAAGATGGTAATGCAGTGATTGAAAACATTATGTCACGCAGAAGCATTCGTAAGTATCTTGCCAAACCAATTGACAGAGAGGTACTTAATACTATTATGAAATGTGGTATAAATGCCCCTAATGCTATTAACAGACAGGCTTGGGAAGTGAGAGTAATTGATAACAAAGAAGCTATAGCTAAATTTTATACAGCTCTGCAACAAGGCAATCCACAGGCACAAGCAAACGCAATAGAGGGTAGTTTTAGAGGCGCTCCTGTTTTGGTTATCATAGCCAACGATACAACTTTTAATTACTCTCCTTTAGATTGCGGTATTATGTGTGAAAACATTATGCTTTCTGCCTGGTCTATGGGTGTAGGTTCTGTTTGTTTGGGTAGCCCGGTAGGTTATATTAAGAATTCTCCACAGGCTATGCAGATGCTTGGTTTTAGTGAAAACTACGAACCTCTAATCTGCATTGGCTTAGGTTATCCTGATGAAACTCCTGCCGCAAAACCTCGCGATACGAGCAAAGTCAAATTCATCGATTGATTTTCACAATCCTCCTATAGCAAAGGTAGGTCTGATTGCATCCAATCGACCTACCTTTAATTATTTTAGATTTTGTTGTTTGATGAATTCGGCAATGCCTTTTGATGCCCCCATCTGTATGTGTTGAACTTTGCTTTGTGAATTCCAACGAACAGGTGCGGGATCTACCAAATA
Source organism: Bacteroidaceae bacterium (assembly GCA_017556585.1). Lineage (GTDB taxonomy): Bacteria > Bacteroidota > Bacteroidia > Bacteroidales > Bacteroidaceae > Colenecus. Next base: position 13,995 of record JAFYMP010000084.1, on the reverse strand, counting down.
GATAGGAATATCAGGTGGAGCACAACTTGTCAACCCTGCTGCAGGATAGACATTCAGACTGGTACCGACCACTAACATTATATCCGCATTGGAACAGATTTCGGCAGCTACATCTATATTTGGTACAGATTCGCCAAACCATACTATATATGGACGCAGAGGGCTTCCGTCTGGAGCCTCTTCTCCATATTCTACCTCTAAATGGTCTGTATCAAGTTCTATTATCTGCGATTCATCATTTGGATTATCGGAACTGGTTACTTTCATTAGTTCTCCATGCAGATGCAACACATTACTGCTTCCTGCACGTTCATGCAGATTATCAACATTTTGCGTTATTATATACACATCAAAGAACTCTTCCAGCAATGCCAAAAGGGTATGTCCATGGCAAGGCGCTACATTTTGCAATTCCTTTCTGCGGATATTGTAAAATTCAGTTACCATCTCCGGATCTCGCAACCACCCTTCCGGAGTTGCTACATCTTCTACATTGTATCTGTCCCATAAGCCTCCGTTATCTCGGAAGGTGCTGATTCCGCTTTCTGCACTCATTCCGGCACCTGTCAGAACAACCAATCTCTTCTTTTCCATAGTTATTTTATATTTCTATTTCACCCTGCCAGCTTATTATACCACCATCCAGTTCTGTTACTGTATAACCACTGTTTACCAACTGATCTGCTGCAAGTTTACTGCGACGACCACTACGACAATAAACTGCAACAGGAACTTTTTTATCAAGCTTTTTAATCTGCTCCGCGAAATCAGTTCCATTAACATCAATGTTTACTGCCCCGGGTAAATGTCCTTCATTGAATTCATCCGGTGTACGAACATCTACTATCTGTATCTTATTCGCTTTTTGAATAATGGTAGCAAACTTACCGGCATCAACAGAATTGTATCCTATCTTTTGACTACACGAAACCAACATCAATATTGCAGTTATTATGTATATTACTCTTTTCATTTTGCTAAAGTTTAAATATCCCATTAATTAACATCCCGTTCCATCTATTCTACATGCCGAACCTTCTGCATAATCTGCTTCCGGTAGTTGTAATTCTTCCATTTCAAACTGTATGCTACCATCTTCCATAAGGAAACAAGGTATGCCCACAGAACCACTTTTCTTTATTTCGTCAAACTCTGAGCGGCTGTCGCGAATACGTAAAAATTCTTTCAGATTCTTTACATGTTCACCTATGTCAATTATCTGAAAACGACTATCTGTTTCTGCTATCTTTTTTATCTGTGCACAATCCGGACAGGTTTGCATTACATATACCTTTATCATATTATCATAATATTATTTTAGAAATCCTTTTGCCGATAACCACTGCATGAATAGAGTGTTCCACTGTTCTGTGGTAGTCTGTCCCGAAGACGGCATAAGTGCATACGGACCTCTTCCATCTCCAAACAGATGAATCTCAGCATTGCCACCGGCTTTTTTCCACTCTAAAAAGAGTCCTAAAACTCCTGCCGCTACGTTAGGATGTTCTGCACGCGACATTATCAATAATGGAGGAGCTTGTTCCGGTACAGTTACAGGCATTAGTGATGGTCCGTAGTTTGTACATAAGAATGATGGTTTTGCATCTTCATCTTTAGCCATCATTGTAGCTGCCAATGCTACTCCGCCACCGGCTGAAAAACCCATATAGCCCACTTTTTTGGTATCGATATTCCATTCTTCTGCGTTCTGACGCACTAACTTTATGGCTGCAATAGCATCGCGGGCTGCACATTCCAAAACAGAATCGCCCTCCGGATAGTGTAAAGGATTTGCATCTGCTTTTGGGAAATGGTCTATTGCTGTTACATCTACCATTGGTCCCATCTGTACACCTTGTGGTGGACGAGTGTTATTTAGGCGATACTTCAGTCCTATTGCCGCTATGCCCTGTGCGTTTAGTAATTCTGCCATCTGCTCCACATCGGTAGTCCAAGAAAGAGCGCGCAGCCCTCCACCGGGACACAATATCACTGCACATCCGTTTGCTTTATCGGCTGCAGGAAGGTACACCTCTACCGACGGCTGAACTTGACCTGTAATATCTTTCAGACCGTTTCTGTCAGACACATTTTCATTTACATTACTTACTTCCGATGCGGTTGACAGCACAATTTTCTGCTGTGCCATAAGCGGCATTGTATTTACCGCCATAATTATTACCAATAGTGATTTCAACTTCAAATACACCTGTCTATTCATATCGTTTATATTTTAGTTTTCCTCTATTTGAACTATACCCTTTTCTGCTATCACTCTTTTGGGAATCTTTTTTACCACCTCATTATAACTGTGACATATTAGGGTACGAATAAGTTTATCAGGCAATGCACCATATAGATTGAGTTGATTCCAATACTTTTTGTTCATGTGCCAAGCCGGAGATATATCCACATATCTGTCACGAAGTTCTAATGCTCTTTCCGGATTACATTTCAACACAAACCACTCTGTTTTTTCCAGATCGACCATCGCAAAAATCTTCCCCTCTATTCTGAAAGCCAATGTTGATTCGTCAAACGGAAAATCTTCTGTGGTTTGTGGCAACGACAAACAGTACTCCCTTACACTCTCAATATTCATCCCTTAAAGTTATTTTTGCAAATATACGTTTAAGTGAGCGAGAAACATGAAGTTTACTTCAATGTTTTTCAAAGCGAACGCAAGTATATTATTCAAATATACGTTTAAGTGAGCGAGAAATATGAAGCTTGCTTCAATATTTTTCAAAGCGAACGTGAGTATATTATTCAAATATACGTTTAAGTGAGCGAGAAAGTTGAGCAAGCGAATGGGTGAAAATTTATTTTCACACGCAATGAGCGCAGCCAACTTCGCTAAAAGCAAATATGAAGCTTGCTTCAATATTTTTCAAAGCGAACGCTAGTATATCACACAGCTTTCATTATCTTCGCAAAAACAAAAGAAACAAGAATTATGAAAAGACGAATTGCAACAATGGTATGTGCTGTGGCTGCCATGTTTATAATATGCCCTGCCCTTTCTGCACAAGTGAGTGAAAAGGACCACATAGAGGTAGTAGGTAGAGCAGAAAAGAAGGTAAAGCCGGATGAGATTATATTAAACATTGTGATTGACGAAAGCGACATTCAAAGAAACAGAACTCTAAACAACTTAGAGAAAAAGATTGTCGATAAGCTTAAGCAGTTAGATATTGATGTTCAGAAAGATTTTGTGGTAAACGATTTAAGCAGTAACCTGCAGAAGTATCTCCTGAAGAAAGACGATAATCTGATGAGAAAGGAGTACGAACTTACAACATCATCTGCACAACAGGCTGCCCAAGTAATGATAGCATTGGGAGAATTGGGCGTATCTAAAATAACTGTCAGCTCTGTAAATTGTTCCAATATTGAAGAACAGAGAAGAGAGGTTAGCATTATGGCTATAAAAGATGCAAAAGCACGTGCCACAGAACTAACTGCAGCCATAGGTCAAGAGATAGGAAAAGCCATCTACATATACGAAGTAGAGTATGGTTATGCCCGTCAAAACACCAGAATGATGAAAAATGCATTAATTTTGGAAGAGTCTGCTTTAGAAGATACATATATCTCAAATCTGGATTTTGAAGATATAATTGTAGAAGGTCGAGTAAACGTAAGATTTGAATTAAAGTAATGATAATCACATCGGTCATAGACAACGAAAGCAGATGTAATTTGGCAGCTGAACATGGTTTATGCCTGCATATTGCACTGAACAATGGAACTAACATTCTGTTCGATACAGGCAAAAGCGAACTCTTTGCCAGCAATGCAGCTATATTGGGTTTAGATATTGCCGATGTAGATATTGCCGTTATCAGCCACGGGCATTACGACCATGGCGGTGGTTTGAAAACGTTTCTGCAACAGAACAGCAAAGCGCCTGTTTATATCCACAGCAAAGCATTTGAGCCACATTATTCGCTAAAAGATGAGGGACTTAAATACATAGGATTGGATACAACCTTACAGGATAACCCACGTCTGAAATTTTGCAATAAAACCACAAACATCAATCTCGGTTTAGTTATCTTTTCAGATGTTGAAAACAACCATCAACAACCTTTAGGCAACAGGCTTCTATTTGGACCAGGTCAAGACGAAAACGATGTATTTGCAGATGAACAAAATCTGATTATCACAGAGGGTAGTAACCATATTCTTATAGCAGGTTGTGCTCATAGAGGCATACTGAACATTTTAGAGAGCGCCACAAAAATAATAGGCATACCCCCTACCCATGTATTTGCCGGAATGCATCTAATAAAGAGCTGTCTTGATCCGGAAGAGGAAAGGTTATCAATCTGTTCATTAGCTGAACAATTAATTGCATACAAAGAGACTATGTTCTACACAATGCACTGTACCGGAACGGAACAATTCTGCATACTTAAGGAGAAGATGCACAGTCAAATAGAGTATTTATCAAGTGGAAAAAATATAGAGTTATGATTACAGAAACCGATAGAATAAAGTTTGAAACCACCTTTGAATATCTAAAACAGGTTCCTTACGATATAAGTAAAGATACACTTTACACAGCACAGGAACTATACAGCGGATATAACCCTGACTGTGCAGATAGTTTCCAAATCTGTTTTGACACTTTGGTATATAATCACTATCTCTCCACTGGTAAAATAGATGCCATAGAAGCAGAATCTTTGGCACGCACTCTGCACGACCACAGCATACACACAGCACTGAAAGAGTTCTTCAAGTCATACAACAAACAGCACTGCGTAGGTATTATGGGCGGTCATGCACTGCAAAGAACAGACTATATGTACAAGAAGATTGTTCTGCTTAGTAAACGTCTTACTGAACTTGGATTCTATATGCTTAGCGGCGGTGGCCCGGGAGCTATGGAAGCCACACATCTCGGTGCCTGGATGGCCGGATATAGCAATGACGATGTAGAAGAGGCGCTGCAAATACTGTCTGTTGCACCATCATTCAAAAATTCTGAGTGGCTTGCATCGGCTTTTAAAGTGATAAATAAATATCCGCAAAACAAATACATCAGTTTAGGCATTCCCACCTGGCTTTACGGACACGAACCCTCTACCCCATTTGCCACACATATTGCCAAATTCTTTGAAAACAGCATTAGAGAAGACAGCATTCTTACGTTAGCTTTCGGTGGCATAATATACACACCGGGCAGTGCCGGCACCATGCAAGAGATATTCCAGGATGCAGTACAGAATCACTATCTCTCATTTGGAATCTCCAGCCCAATGATTTTTATGGGAAAAGAGGCTTGGACACAACAGATGCCTGTTTATCCATTACTAAAAGAGCTTCAAGCATGCAACAAATACAAAAACCTGCTGCTTGCCCTATCGGACGACATTGAAGAAATTATTGATAAACTGATAAAATTCAGAAATCATATAGAGAAAATAGGCTAATCTATAGCCGCTGTATTGAAAAAAAGTTTGGGAGAACAAATATCCTCCCAAACCACATTTAAATTATACACAACATTACTTGAGTTCATCTATGGTAATCAAGTAATCATCCTTTTCTCTATTTTCATGATCAATTGAGAAACTGAACAATTTTTCTTTTGGGAAAATCTTCTTAAAGGACTCTGTCAGATTCTCTGCTTCAACTCCATTTATTGTTATGTCGTATAATTTACCTTTTCTATCCTCGTCTATTTCACCACCTCTGTCATAAACCAATACATTGTAGGAAACTTTAAAGTTAAAATCAAATTCATCACCTTCTTTTGGTGTATAACCATCTTTTAGAGCTACCTTGATATTGAGTTTAGCATTAGCCGGCAAACTTTTCACATTCACAACACTGTTTTTCCATTCTACTGTTTCTATCTTTTCTGTTATTACCTTACCCTGTGAATCTGTAATGGTAAACTCAACATCGGCCACTTCAAGTAAATCCAGACTTGATGTAGATTCAAAAACAAAAGTAGCACTGTCAAAACGATCGTCTCTATCAGTGAATATATCTTCACAAGATATTAATGTGGTAGCCAAAACTGTTATAGCTACATAATTGAATAATTTCTTCATACGAATTTTCATTTAGTAAATTTTTCAAAGTTTAAAATCACAGCAATTACAATTGTTTCATTTTTGTAATCGTTACAAATATAAATTCAAATTTTATTTCTCACAAGAGTTTCACCTTGTATTTATCATTTTTTAACATCTATTTTAAGACACACTACTCATTTATCAAAATGATTACGTACTTTTACAATCTCTATAATTAAATAAGGTATTATTAAACTAAAAAATAAAGAAATGAAAAAATTATTGGTATCTCTGCTTACAGCAGTTTCATTGGGCGGAATAACTGCTTCTGCTCAAACTATCAGCAACAGTGAAGATGGTAAATACAGCATCAAATTAGGAGATGTTTCTATGACTATCGACGCAGCAAAAGGTGGAAAAATAGTATCGTACAAGTATAACGATTCAGAAGTTTTGTCACAAACCAGAATGGCAAATTCATTTGGAAGTACATTCTGGACAAGTCCACAATCTGAATGGAACTGGCCTCCGGTACCGGAATACGATACAAGAGCATTTAATGCAGAGATAAATGGCAACACTTTAGTACTGACAGGCGATAAATCTGCACGTTTTGGTTACAGAATACGTAAAGAGTTTACCACCGATGCTAAAGACAATGAATTTGTTATTACATACACAATTATCAACGAATCTGGCGAAGAACGCAAGGTTGCACCTTGGGAAATTTCTAGAGTACCAAACGGTGGTATCCTGTTCTGCGATGCAACAGAGGCTACACCGGCCAACAACATGGAAGGTCTGCCATTTGTTGCTGAACAGAAGGCATTGTGGTATGTACTGGATGAATCAAACTCAAACCGTAAGGTAAACATTGACGGTAAGGGATGGCTTGCTTTCTATGACAACGGTATGTTGTTTGTAAAGAAATTCCAGGATCTTGCAGCAGAAGAGCCTGCACCGGCAGAAGGTGAAATTCAGATCTACGCAAACCCTGGCAAGACATTCGTTGAAATTGAAGAACAGGGTGCATACACCACTTTAAAGGCTGGCGAAGAGCTAAGCTGGACAGTACGCTGGTACCTGATTCCATCTGATCTTCCTGAAGCACCTTCTAAGAAATTATTAAAGAAGGCTCTCTCATTAGTAAAATAAAGGGTCTCTTAAAATCTGAATATTATGTGCAAACATCTATATCTGTATGCATGTGCAGTGATTTTAGCACTGTGCACGGCTTGTAATGGCCAAACCAAAAGTACAGAGGTAGGTCCTTACACCATAACTGTTATAGACCCGGACGTGTATCACATTCAGGATTTCAACTCCGAATATCCCGGTGGTGAAGTTTTTAATGAAAAGGGTGAGAAAATACACTTTAATAACTGTTCGGACATCTACTTGATAGTTGGTAAAGAAAAGGCTCTGCTTATAGATCTTTCCAATAGAATAAATTGGGCAGATAATGCAGAAGAGTCTCTAAAACAACTTGTTGCAGAACGTGTAAATGGTAAACCATTAACCATTACGTTTACTCACAACCACGGAGACCATACAGGTATGCTTCCTGCATATTTGGATGAAGATGTACATTTTGCACTACCTGAAGATGATTTTGCACAAATGGCTGCACGCTTTCCAAAAGAAAAGTACAGTTTCTATAACGAAGGTCATATTTTCGATTTAGGAGACGTAAAAGTAGAGGCCATTGCTGTCCCGGGACACACTGTAGGTTCAATGGTATTCTATCTACACGGACGCAATATTCTTTTTTCAGGCGATGCAATAGGTTCCGGCCATGGCGTATGGATTTTCAACACTGATAGTTTTAGCAATTACGTACGCGCAGTACCGCATCTGATTGCTTGGTTAAATAATCCGGAGCATCAGGTAAACATAGAAAAGCTACGTATTTATGGTGGTCACTATTGGCAGAGAGATTGGCTTCCGGAACTTGGCAAGAAAGAGATGGGAATGGATTATCTAAATGATATGAAGGAGCTGCTTGACCAGATAGAGAATGGTATAGCCACCACTACCCCATCAGGACTTGACCATCAAACACTGGATACCTACTTTAAAAACGGTAGCGCCATTGTAGTGTGGAATGCCAAACAGGCAGAAGATTTCAGCAAGATATATCCTGAAAAGATGGTATATCGCGATGAGGATGTTGTATTCAGACAGATAGACGAACATACTTGGGTAGGTAACGGACATTTGGTTTATAACGAATCTGTTTATCTCATTGAGGGCGAAACACAAGCACTGCTTATTGATGCCGGAACAAAGATGCCTAATTTAGATAAGGCTGTGGCCACACTTACCGACAAACCTGTTTTGGTAGCATTGACACATGCTCACGGCGACCACGCAGGTGCTATTGATTGTTTCTCGGAGATGTTTATAAACCCTGCAGATTCTAACCTGCTAAAGAATCAAACCAATTATAAGGGAGAAGTTAGATATTTATCAGATGGTTTAACAATAGATTTGGGTGGCAGACAAATTGAGGTGATGTACACCCCGGGACATACTTTCGATTCAACCACATTCTTTGACAAACATCATCACTACGGATTTAGTGGAGATGCTTTTGGTTCTACAAACCTATTGCTGTTTGAAGGCACATTCAAACAGCTTATTGCCACCACTACCCGTACGGCAGAATATATGCAGAAGTACGGTATAGAGAAACTATACCCGGGACATTATCAGGGTAATCCGGAAACGCTTCAACGTATTTTAGACGAGAAAAAGATGTCGGAGGAGGTTCTTTCAGGAAAGCGTAAAGGTATGCCAAACAACACTTCCGGACTTAACAGTTATATCTATGACTACGGAGTATATATACGTTATAATGATCCTCAGGCCTTACAATAAGGCATTACTATAAGAATATGAAATGAAAGGGAGACTTAAGTGTGTGATTTAAGTCTCCCTCATCTATTTTAATTACGAAGTTCGTCTATGGTAATAATATAATCATTTTTGTCACGTGGCTTGTGATTTATACCAAGCTTAAACTCTTTGCTTTCAGGAAAAATAAGTTTGAAGGTCTCTTTCAGTTTTTCCGATTCCACACCACGTGTGGTCACACTCCATAGTGAACCCATACGACTTTCATCCAGTTCACCATCTTTTTCTACTACCTGCACGGCATACAGCACGTTAAAATCAAAATCGTACTTTTCTCCTACCACAGGAATAAAATCATCTTTCAGTTCTACCCTGACATTGATAATAGCATTGGCAGGTAGAGAGTTTATATTCACTATACTTTTTCCCCATTGTATAGTTGACATAGACTCTTCATGAATTACACCATAATTATCTGTTATGGTGATAATCACATTAGCCGCTTCGAGCAAATCCAAGCTGGCGTTCGAAGTAAAGATGAACGTGGCACTGCCAAACGCATCGTCTTTGTTGGAATCATCACAAGAAACCATTGTGGTAGCAAGCAATGAGACAACAACATAATTGAACATTTTTTTCATAATCACTCTTTTTTTGCAAACAAAACTATTTTTTAAAAACACAATAAACGGTTAAACCTAATACTGTAGGATTAACTCTCTGCAAAAGTATCCTCTATTTCCACACGTTGTTCACCTACACAACAGATTTACAGTTTTTTAGTGTTTACGATTTTTATTTAAAATGGTAAACTGTTAACAAAAAAAGTCGGGCACCAAACAAGGTGTCCGACTTTTGTATCTGAATTATCTGAAAGCGGCTTACTTAAAGAGCAATGGAGCGAACTGATTCAGATAGATTCTCCAGTTACTCCAGGTGTGACCGCCACTATTTTCATAGAATGTATGTTCTATACCATTTTCGGTAAGTGTTGCATCCAATTGACGAGCGCTCTCTATTAGGAAATCTGTTTCACCACAACCTATCCAATACAGTTTGATGCCGGCTTTCTTTAAAGCCTGGAACTGCTTGTTGTATTCAGCACGATTATTATCATCTACACGAATACCATTGCTAAGTGGGCAAATATATTTAAAAAAACCCGGGAACAGATTTGTACAGCTGATAGTATGACCGGCACCCATTGATAAACCTGCTATGGCACGACCATCAGGATTCTTAATTACATTATAGTTCTTCTCCATATAAGGAACCATATCCTTAACTATACTGGTTACGTATGCATTTGCAAAATTAGGGTCATTACGATCCTGCTGCTTTTCAGGAATCTGCAATGTACGAGCTGCATACTGTGTAGGATTACCGTTAGGCATTACCACAATCATAGGTTTAGCCTGACCCTTTTCAATAAGGTTATCCATTATCTGACAAGTACGTCCCATATTACTCCAGGCATCTTCGTCACCACCTGCACCATGTAATAGATATAATACAGGAAGTGGATCTTTCATATCGTTATAACCATGTGGAGTATATACGAACATCCTGCGTTCCATTCCAAGTGTAGGGGATTCGTACCAAACCTGATGCAAATCACCTCTTTTATTTGCTTCAAAATAGTTTTCTGTCAGTTCACCTGGAATAAGCAACACACTAAGGAATGTTGTTCCATCACGTTGCATAAAGATATTGTTGGCGTCGTTCACCTTTACACCATCTACCACAAAATTATAGGTGTAGAGTTCTGCTGCAGGACGTGGAACCGATGCTTCCCACACGCCTTGCTGGTTCTTTGTCATAGCTACAGGTTGCTGTTGCCATGACAGAGCTACCTGCACATTCTGAGCTTGTGGAGCCTGAATACGGAATGTCACATTCTGTTCACCTATTTCCGGTGACACTACGTTTACTCTTCCAAAATTGAAGTTGGCAAGTTCCTGCGCAAAAAGTCCCATTGTACAGAATGCCATCATTAAAGATAAGGTTAGTTTTTTCATATTGTTATAAGTAATTAAGTTAGTCAATTTTTCTATCTATTGAGTAAAGTTGTTCACTTGTCTCCAGATGCATATTCTTATTGTATGTATCGTGACGCACATACCCTATTCCATCGGCATACCATGAAAGAGCTGTTGTTTCACGTCTGTATGCCGGTGCCTTCTCCACTTTGTGCTCGCTTATTACTATGCAGTCAAAAGTACCGGCTGGTGTAGTTATTGTCTCATAACGTAACACTTTGCGTTCTGTTACCTTTACGCTATACTTCAATCCCAAAATAGTAGCTTTTGCATCGGCCGATGGCAATACATCTCCCGGTTTCATATTAGCAGGCAGAACTGCACCCGTTTCCACTGTTTTAGCATGACCAAATGGCAACGTAGTATGTAATATTACCACTACTGCATTTGTTAATTTAAGTTTTATAGTGCCATCTGTAGCTATTTTAACATATTGTGTCACCGGTGCATCAATAATCGGTTTAGCATCTGCATCTGTAAATTCAGAGAAGGTAACTATTGTAGTTGTATCATCATGCATACTGAATTGCTGATTCACAGTAAGTTTATGATACCACTTTACCTCGCCACTATCTACATACTTACGCACATAATTCAGCGTTGTACCTACATCGGTACAAAAATACGTTGGAACTGCAGCTATACTAAGAGGCAATAACAACAGTATATATATAAGGTATCTACGCATTATCTCTTTTTAAGCAGTACGCAGGCACCACCACCCGGAGCAAGTTCAAGTTTAAGCACTCCTTTGCTTGTACCAATCTCTGTTCTGGTTGTATAGGTTTCACGATTTGTCAGGTAGTGGGTATCCGGAGCATCCTGAGTTATCTCCATTGTCCAACTGCCTTTCTTATCAAGGAAATTCAACGGAATTTCCAATGTGCGAGCCTCTTCGTTTGTAGCTGCGCCTATCAGATAATCGCCTGTAGCAGACTGACGCATCATTACAATGTATTCGCCTATTTCGCCCATCAATGTTTTGCTCTCTTTCCAAGGCATCTTCTGAGCAGACAGGAAGCGCAACAGTGATGGATACTTTTCGTAATATTCCGGAATATCAGGGATAATGGTTACACCGGAATAGGTTATCAATGTACGAGCCATTTCACCCGATACGGTAGAGTGTACCTCCTGATTATTATCTACGCGTGTGGTACGTCCCTGACGCAAATCCATAAATCCGTTATTCATATCTATAGGACCTGCTATCATATTTACAAAGACCGATGTTACAAATGTTTTTGGTTCAAATGTTTGATGTCCGTCCAGCTGTGCCTTGCAGTATTCGCGTGTAACTGCATTTGGCCAAGTTCTCTCCTGACCATACGGATGTACAGGATAGTCGTGGAAATTTATAAGCAGATGATGTTTGGCACAGAGCTCTGTTATTTGACGTGTCTTTTCATTCTTCTGCTGTGAATTACCATTCATAAAGCCGTACTTAACACCTGCAGCGCCCCACTCTTCGTACTGTTTGAGAGTCTCTTCTATTGGGTAATTAGTACCCGCTACATCGTTCAGATAGAGCCATATTCCTACACCTTTCTCTTTACCATATTTAATTATGCGCTGAACATCCTTTGCCTTTTCTCCTGTTACAGGATCTGAATTCTTCTCAAATTCAGGACCGTACCAGTTGGCATCGAGCACCAGATATGCAAATCCCTGTTCCGATGCAAAATCAACCATTCTAACCCAGGAATCGTAATTCATTCCATAACGATAACCGTCCCATTCGGCACCATTGATACGCCAATCCCAAAGTGCTATACCCGGTTTAACCCAGGAGAAATCCATTCCCTTTGCAGGTGCGGGATTTAGCAGTTGCAAAACATCTGAATCCACAAGTGCGCCCGGAGTCTCTCCCAAAAGAATAACACGCCATGGTGATACATATTTTGTCTGAAAATCCAATGGTTCTGTCACTACAGAAAACGATGTACTACCCTGTTCAGTCTGCAAACGCATAGGCAGAGCTTTTTCATTAACATCAGCTTCGTGAATAGCCATATAGATATTATCCTTTGCCTTGATGGTCATTACAGGCAGACGTTCTCCACTTGCTCTGGAAAGGAGTTCGGGACCTATATTGTGACGTTCACCATTGTAGTACCAGGCTGTAAAATCGCCAGCAAAATTGAACTTAGTATTCTCTATTATGGTATTGACAGGAACTATAGGTTCATGAGATGGTTGCGGAAGAACACATCTGTAGCGAAAAGCCACTGCACCTTCGTAAACCCTTACCTCCAAATATACTCTTGGAGGGGTATTATGTTCATTTGTTAAAGGATATAACGGAGTTATTTGATAAGATTTCTGAATATAGTGTTTATTCATCATAGAACGTTTACCCCATACAGGAGTTAACGTACCGCTTTCGCCCGATGTCCCAACCAACTCTATTTTAAAGTTTTCAGGAGTATAGCTTACGCCATCGGCATTATTCATTCCTATAGGAGATTGTTCTATAAGTTTTACACCTTTGTAACTCAAATCATAAACCAATTCACCTTTTGTGTTATAATCCAATACAAAACTAATAGGATCACCCGGAAGACTTACTATCTCTTTTGCTTGTACTTTTACGGCACACAATATTAAAATTGCCGCCAATGCTCTACTAACAGATTTACCGTACTTTCTCATATTTAAATACATTTTTACTTTGCAAATATATAGGCATATATTCAGCCACGATAGGGAAAACCCCTAAAACAAACGGGGGATTTTCCTAAAAACAGCTATATGTCACGCTACGAAAATAGTGATTTAATTCCACATAAAAAGATATTTTGATAAAAAAGGTTAAGAGTGTTAATCATTGTTTTAGTGTTTTAATATGTTTTTGTATTTTTGCAGTATAACCGAATAGAATATGAAGAAAAGTACAAAATGGCTAATTGTAGGTGTCATCGCTTGTATAGTGGTTGTTTTAGCAGTGAAAGCTTTTACACCAAAAGAGAACAAGGATTTGACACAGAGTTCAACATCAACACAAAATTCCAAGCAGAAGCAAAACGTACTCTATGTAAGGTACGTAGTTATTGAACCAACTGAATTGG
>JAFYMP010000083.1 GCA_017556585.1 Bacteroidaceae bacterium | reverse complement strand
TGGAGTTCAGACGTGTGCTCTTCCGATCTTTTGGTTATAAAACTGCTTTTGTTCATAGAATAGATATGAATTCCATCAACATCGTGAGCTATCAAATCCAGTATCTGATAGCTTGTGAAGATAAGACCAATCTCTTCTATTGCGGTCTTGTCGTCTTTATATTTATCAAAATAATTGCGCAGTTTAAGCGGTACATTACAATCTGTTATCTGAATCATTCTGTCTAACTGATTGTAATTTGTAACAGGCATAATACCCGGTATGATAGGAACAGTCACTCCTGCATTTCTTGCTGCAAGAAGGAACTGGTAGAATGCATCGTTGTCTAAAAACAGCTGTGTTGTAAAGAATGACATACCGGCATCTTGTTTCTTCTTAAGGTTCTCAATGTCTGTTCTCATACTTACGGCCTCAGGGTGTTTCTCAGGGTAACAAGCACCTGCAGTTAGAAATTCCCCGGGACGGCTATTGTGTATATATTCAGCTAAGTCGGAAGCGTGTTTGAAATCTGTAAAGATAGGCTGAGTATTGTCCTTTGGAATGTCGCCACGCAGAGTAAGAATGTTCTCAATTCCTGCTGCAGAAAGTTCGTTACAGATGCTGTTTACCTTATCTTTAGTAGATGCAATACAGGTAAAGTGAGCCAATGGTTCAGCTTTTGTGTTTTGCTTTATATGGCTGGCTATAGCAACGGTGTTGCTTAATGTATTGCCTAATGCTCCATAAGTGACGCTTATAAAATCGGGATTGAGTGCATCCATAGCAGAAATTGTCTTTTCAATCAAAGCAAACTTTTCATCTTCTCTTTTGGGAGGGAAGATCTCAAAAGACAATGTTTTCTTGCGAGTCAGAATCTCGGAAATTTTCATCTATAATCAATTTTTTAGTACGCTCTGTAGCGTAAGGTTAAACAAACAATTTATTTTATGTTTCCGGTCGGGTGCAAATTTAAACATTTTAAATGAAAAACCGGATGTGTTGCCATAAAAAGGTTTTACATCCGGCTTAAAATGTGACAATATGTAAGAATATTTATGCTTTTTCTTGCAAATAGCGTTCTGCTTCCATTGCCGCTTTTGCTCCACTGCCGGCAGCAATTATGGCCTGACGGTAACGTGAATCGGCTACATCGCCTGCGGCATATACACCCGGAATAGCAGTGCAGGGGGTGTTGCCTATAGTTTTAATGTAACCTATGCTGTCTGTTTCAAGATACTCTTTAAACAGTTCTGAATTTGGGTTGTGACCTATTGCAAGGAAGAAACCGTCTATCTCTTTTTCATAATGTGATTCGTCTTCTTTGCCGAGATTCTTAACTAATTTCATACCCTGTACTTTGCCTTCGCCAAACAGACCTTCTACATTGTGGTTGAACAAAACCTCAATTTTAGGATTGCTTAAAACTCGTTTTTGCATAATGTCGCTGGCACGTAGATAATCTTTTCTTACTACTAAATATACTTTTTCTGCTAAAGTAGATAGATAAGAAGCCTCTTCGCATGCAGTGTCTCCGCCACCTACTACAGCTACAATTTTCTTTCTGTAGAAGAAACCATCGCAAGTAGCACAAGCACTGACACCGCGTCCTGCATACTTCTTTTCGTCTTCCAAACCAAGATATTTAGCAGAAGCGCCGGTACAGATAATAACGGTTTCGGCCTCTATCTGAGTGTTGTCATCTATATATATATTATAAGGTGATGAACTCAAATCGGCTTTTGTAACAGTGCCCATTCTTATATCTGTGCCAAATCTTTCAGCTTGACGGCGAATATCATCCATCATGTCGAATCCGTTTATTCCTTCCGGATAGCCCGGGAAATTTTCTACTTCTGATGTAGTGGTTAACTGGCCACCTGACAGGTTTCCTTCATACAAAACCGGTGCAAGATTAGCTCTTGATGCGTATATGGCAGCTGTATATCCAGCTGGACCTGAACCAATAATTAAACATTTTACTCTTTCCATATCTATTGTTTTTTTTTATCTCATATCTACAATTTCAGCATCGGGATAGTTTGAAACGGGGCATTGGAATGTCTCTTTGCTTAACTCCAAACCGCTTTTGTAGTTCTTTATTGCAATGGCAATGTTCTGGCTTTGGTTGAAACGATCCATTCCTGTAACTTTCTCTATTCTGTATGTTGTAGGATTGTATAGAATTTCCAATTGCAGATTAATATCTCCTATTACAAGTTGTTGTGAAGTTACACTTATAGATTTCAAACCATCTTTATCGGCATTTGTTGTAACTGTTAATCCCGGTTGCTTAAATATGTTGATAGGATTGAACAGTGCTGCCTCTTCTTTATCGGGCGATGTTACGTAAATCTCTTCGTAACCATTCATTGTGTTCATGGTCCATAGGGTACTACCATCGAACCATAGTCTGAAGAGCGCAACATCTATTACAAAACACTCTTTGCTGATTTTTAGTGAACCTTTTGTGTTGTTGCCCAATACGGCATACGATGTATTGTCTGTTAGAATCAAATCGGCTGTAATGCAACAATCTTTTTCTAACTTCTCTGCAATGCTCTTTAAAACAGCATTCGGCGTGGTTTGTTGTGCCTGCATACTTATAGTGGCAGTCAACAATAGTAGCAATGTTAAAAATCTGTTTCTCATAATGTTATCTGTAGTTTTCCAAAATTCTGTCTAAATCCATTTCATCAGCACAAAGCACCTGTCTGGGCTTGCTGCCATCAGCTTTGCCTACAACTCCTGCGCGTTCCAACTGATCCATCAATCTGCCGGCACGATTATAACCTATGGCAAACTTGCGTTGTATAAGTGATGTAGAGCCTTGCTGATGAATGACAATCAGACGTGCAGCCTCTTCAAATAGTGAATCCAGTTTTGAGGCATCCAAATTTGATTCGGCAGATGTATTTATGTCGCCCTCTTCAATTACTTCCGGCAACATATAGGCGTCTGTATAACCTTGTTGGTTCTTAATGTAATTGCAGATGTTTGTAACTTCAGGTGTATCGACAAAAGCACACTGTACACGGGTACATTCGCTTCCTTGCATAAAGAGCAAGTCGCCTCTACCTATCAACTGGTTTGCACCTGTTCTATCCAAAATGGTCTTTGAATCTATCATAGAGGTGGTCTTGAATGACATTCTTGCAGGGAAGTTTGCTTTGATGGTACCTGTTACAATGTTTGTAGTAGGGCGCTGGGTCGCTATTATCATGTGCATACCTACTGCTCTTGCCTTTTGAGCAATTCTGGCAATAGGCATTTCAACCTCTTTGCCGGCTGTCATAATCAAATCGCCATACTCGTCAATTATGACCACTATGTATGGCATATATCTGTGGCCTGCTGTAGGTAAAAGTCTTCTCTCCTTAAACATTTCGTTGTACTCTTTCACTGAACGTACACCTGCATCTTTTAGCAGTTTATAGCGGTCGTCCATCTCTATGCAGAGTGATTTCAGAGTCTGAATAACTTTGCTTGTATCTGTGATAATGGCCTCTTCTTCGTCAGGAAGTTTAGCCAGGAAATGTTTGATTATAGGTGAATAGATACTGAATTCCACCATTTTTGGATCTACCATTACCAACTTTAATTCTGCAGGATGTTTCTTGTAAAGCAGGGATGTGATAATAGCATTCAGACCTACAGATTTACCCTGACCGGTAGCACCGGCAACAAGCAGGTGTGGCATTTTTGCCAAATCGAACATAAAGACTTCGTTTGTGATGGTCTTTCCCAATGCAACCGGAAGTTCGAATTTGCTCTCTGCAAATTTCTTGCTGCCTATGATAGACTCCATTGAAACTATTATAGGTTTTGCATTAGGTACCTCAATACCTATTGTTCCTTTACCCGGGATAGGGGCGATAATTCTAATGCCCAATGCTGCTAAACTTAGTGCAATGTCATCTTCCAAATGCTTGATTTTGTTGATTTTTACACCTGCAGCAGGAGTTATTTCATAAAGAGTGATAGTAGGGCCTACTGTAGCTGTAATAGAGTTGATTTCAATGCCAAAGTTCCTTAATGTTTGGGTAATCTTATTCTTATTTGCAATCTGTTCCTCTTCATCAATTGGAGGCAGATTGTTTTCATAATGCTTTAGTAAATCCAGCTTAGGAAATTTATAGTGAGATAAATCCAGTCTGGGGTCGTATGGCTCTTGAATCTTTCCTGTTGCCTTTTCGTCTTCTTCCGCCTGAATAACCTCCATGGGGATATCTTCAATATCTTCTGTTTCCAATTTGGTCTCCTTTTTTATTTGTTGAGGATCTTGTTCCTTATAGTCATCATCGTCGTCGTTAATTTCTATAAAAGGTTCTTCCGGCTCTTTGTCAGGTTCCGGTTCAACAACTATTGGGACTTCAGGTTCAAATTCTATTGTTATTTTCTCTTCTTCATCTTCTGCGCTCTCATCGTTTTCACTATCCTTGTTTGAAATACCTAAGTTTTTTAGACTGGTGAACCTGTTACGAACCCATTCTATGGTGCTTTTTGTAAGATAAATGCAGAATAGCAGCATTGTGAGCATCAGAATAAGGATAATGCCCGGTGTGCCTATGTTGTATTGTAACCATTCCAAAATGGTTTTGCCATGCATACCTCCTGGAATGATAAATGAATTTTTCATGATTCCGGCAAGTACCCATTGCAGGAAGATAGAACTCCAAATCATAAGGAATGAACAACTGATAAACCATTTTATCAGTTTGAAATCTGCAATTTTCAGTAATTTGATGCCTGCTATAGCCATAAATAGAGGGATGGCGATGCCGGCAAATCCAAACCATTTGTTGATAAGCATTTGTGCTATGTTTGCTCCTAACTTTCCGGAACTGTTTGCGTAGTCGGCAGATTCTGTTACCACCGATTCAAGTGCGCTTTGGTCTATGCCGCCTGTAGTCAGGAACGATATGTATGAAATTATAACGAATATGGCAAGTACTATTATTACAGCTCCTGCTATGAATGGAACTTTTTCATTTTGGAGAGCCTCTTTCATTCTTTTAAGAACCGATAACTTTTCCGGCTCTTGTACTCTGCTCTTTGTTTTATTTGTTGATTTCTGTTTCATATTCCATATATAGGTTTTAAAACGTAAAGGTAGTATAAACTGTGCGGAGTGCAAAATTTGTTTGCCAATTTTTTTTATAGTGAAACAGTGAGTGCCTGACTAAAAATCAAGAAAGGCAAATTTATTCTGATTTTACATTCAGCGTGGTCTCTTTTTGATTAACTTTGCTACCTAAAATTAAAGTGATGGAAAGTTCTATAGTTTTTGACAAGAATGTAGTGGAATTTGTAACTGTTTCGGCAGAATACTGTTCGTTTATGGAGCAGGCAGAACAGAAAGAGCGTAAGGAATTTGTGTATGTGTTGCCCAGACTCTTGTCATTGCTATATCTTAAAGCGTTGATGTTGCCGGAAACGGAAACCGATTTCAGTATGAACTTGGAAGAGTGGGTAACTGAACAGGATTACGATACTTTGCGTGCTGTCATTGCAGCTAAATTAGGAAGTGCAGACGATTATCTTGAAGTTTTTGTTGAGGAGATGAAGTATAGCGATACTCCTGTTCTTAAAACCATATCAGAAGATTTGGCTGATATATATCAGGCATTGAAGAATTTTGTACACTCTTATCAAAGCGGTTTGAACGAAGTTATGGCAGAAGCGGTAGCTGTGTGTGCAGATGGATTCAAAACCTATTGGGGGCAGACACTTGTTAATACGCTCCGTGCGGTACATAGCGTAAATAATCAGGCAAATCCGGAAGATGATGCTGTTAGTTCAAACTATAGCGAAGATTTACTATGGTAGAGATATACAGCAAGATAGATAAAACTGAACTGGCAGAGATGCCAAAGGTGGAATTTACCGGTGCTATAAAAATTATAGATACGGTGGAAAAGGCCGATGCTGCAATAGCTGAACTTTCACAATATAGTGTTGTGGGTTTTGATACCGAAACCAAACCCAGTTTTAAGCGTGGCATAACAAACAAGGTCTCTTTATTGCAACTTGCTACAGATGAAGCGGCTTATCTGTTTCGATTGCATCTGATAGGCATAACAGATAGTATTGTGGATTTTCTCCAGAATGAAAGGATTTTAAAAATAGGCATATCTGTAAGAGATGATTTTCAGGCGTTGAGAAAAAAGCGTGAAATAGAACCAAAGGGTTTTGTTGAAATACAGGATATGGCGGCAAGAATGGGCATTGATGATAGAAGTTTGCAGAAAATTTATGCACTATTATTCGGTGGCCGTATATCAAAAAGTCAGCGCCTGAGTAATTGGGAATTGGAAACCTTGACAGAATCGCAGATGCAATATGCTGCCATTGATGCCTGGGCAACCATAAAAATATATAGATATTTAAAGCAAATTATTGACGAAAAGAATTTTAAAGTAATACATAGAGATGCAGAAGAGAGTATTGCTAAAGAGGGGTAAAGAGGAATCGTTATTGCGTTTTCATCCCTGGATATTTTCAGGAGCGATAGCATCTATAGAAGGTACACCCGACGAAGGTGATGTTGTAGATGTTTACACTTATGATGGTAAATGGATTGCAGCTGGGCATATACAAGTGGGAAGTATTGCTGTCCGCGTTCTTACATTTACCCAAGAATCCATAGATAAGGCTTTTTGGCAAAAGAAGATAGCAATAGCCTATAAACTACGTTCTGATTTAGGACTGACAAATCGTGCTGATCATAATATATACAGATTGATTCATGGCGAAGGCGATAATTTGCCGGGACTTGTTGTTGATGTTTACGGAAGAACAGCAGTTGTTCAAGCCCATTCTGTAGGTATGCACTGCAATAGAATGGATATAGCCCAAGCAATAGTTGATGTTTTGGGCGATAAGATATTGAGCGTATATTACAAATCTGAAACAACATTGCCTTATAAAGCTCAAGCAGATAATTCTACAGGTTACATTATAGGTGGTCACCTAAACGATGTACCATTGGAATATGGTTTGAAACTGCCTGTAGATTGGATTAATGGTCAAAAAACAGGTTTGTTTATAGATCAGCGTGAAAATAGAGCTTTGCTGGAAAAATACTCTAACGGTCGTTCAGTTTTGAATATGTTCTGTTATACAGGAGGCTTTTCGCTTGCTGCGCTTCGAGGTGGTGCAAAACTGGTGCACTCTGTAGATAGTTCAGCAAAAGCGACCGAACTTACCATAAAAGGTGTGAAAGATAACTTTCCAGACGATGACCGCCACAAAGCTTTTGCAGAAGATGCCTTCAAGTTTTTAGATAACATGAAGGAAAAATATGATCTTATAATATTGGACCCTCCTGCATTTGCAAAACATAGAGATGCATTAAAACGTGCTCTTATAGGATATAGAAGATTGAACGAAAAAGCATTGGAAAAGATAGAACCGGGTGGTATTCTGTTTACATTCTCATGTTCTCAGGTAGTAACTAAAGAGCAGTTTAGAATGGCTGTATTTACAGCTGCAGCTCAAGCCGGAAGAAGCGTGAAAATACTATATCAGTTGCATCAGCCTGCTGATCATCCTATAAATATTTTCCATCCGGAGGGTGAGTATCTAAAAGGTTTAGTCCTTTCTGTAGAATAAAATGCTAAAAAATGTTAAATTCAATTTGTTTTTGAATGAATATTTTTTGTATGAATATAAAAATAATATCTTTGTTCCGTGTTTTTCATGGTATTAGATTTTATTTGATTTGGAGTTGTCGAGATGATAACTCCATTTTGCTTTATAATATATGTTATTGAATGTGAAAAAATATAAAAGAGTAAAATTATGCCAAAACTAAAAACTCGTTTGTCATTGATGATGTTCCTGCAGTATGCTGTGTGGGGAGCTTATCTATTATCTTTGGGCGCCTATCTGTCCAGTATAGGTTTTGGCGAAAAAATAGGATGGTTTTTTGCAGCACAGGGAGTTGTTTCTCTGTTTATGCCGGCATTTGTGGGTATAGTAGCAGACAGATGGATAATGCCAAAAAGAGTATATGCATTATGTCATATCATTTCTGCTCTTTGTATGATGATAGTAGGTATAAATGGCTTTAATGATTCTCCGTCTTTTACATCGTTATTTTTGCCCTATTGTATAAGTACTGTATTCTTTATGCCTACAATAGCATTGTCTAATTCTATATGTTTTTCGTTGTTGCAGCATAATGGCATTGATACTGTATCTGAATTTCCAAAAATCAGAATGTGGGGGACAATAGGCTTTATAATGGCTATGTGGGTGGTAAATTTTGCTGAGATACAGACATCTGCATATCAATTCATATTGCGCTCTTCTTTAGGGTTGCTATTCTCTCTGTATATATTTACTCTGCCAAAAACAGAATTATTGCATAGAATGGAGGGAAAATCTGTTATGTCTCTTATGGGGTATAGTGCTTTTCATCTTTTCCGAAATAGAAGACTTGCAGTCTTTTTTATCTTTGCAATGGCTTATGGCGTGTGTCTGCAAATAACAAATGGATTTGTAACGCCCTATTTGGAAAGTTTTGCTGTGCAGGATGAGTATGCGCAATCGTTTGTGGTAAAAAACTCCCTGTTCCTTACTTCTCTTTCGCAGATATCAGAGGCATTTTGCATACTGCTTCTTCCGTTTTGTATAAAAAAATGGGGTATTAAACCTGTAATTGTGCTGGCTGCAATTGCATGGATGCTTCGTTATGTATTGCTTGGAGCAGGAAATCCAACCGGTGGAGTTGCCTTCTTGATTCTTTCTATGATAGTTTATGGAATAGCTTTCAATTTCTTTAATATAGCCGGTTCTATGTTCGTAGATTCAGAAACAGATCCTGAAAGACGTTCGTGTGCGCAAGGAATGTTTATGATGATGACAAATGGTTTTGGTACATTCTTTGGTATGATATTGGCACAAAAAGTGGTAAATATGTTTACCGAAAGTGAATTTGTTGGTAATAGATATTATACTCTGGGTAATTGGAGTATGGTATGGATGATTTTTTCTATATTTGCTCTGTTGATAGCTCTGTTGTTTGCTTTGTCATTCAAGGAGAAAAATAGAAGTTGTGAAGATGGAAAATAGAATAGAACTAAAAGTAGGCGAGATTTTGAACAGGGTACCATCAGATTTAACTCTGGTGGTGATGTTGCACGAAAAAGATGGAGATCGTTCTTTGCCTCTGTTAGTGGGATTGCTGGAAGCGCAAGCTATAGCAATCAATGTGCTGAATTTAAAAATGCCGCGTCCAAATATATACGATTTATATGTCAGTTCTATGGAGTCTCTGGATGCAATTTTAGAAGAGGTTAATATCTACAAGATTGCAAACGGAATATTCTATTCTCATCTTTACATAAAAAAAGATGGAAATGTGCATTATGTAGATTCTCGTACTTCCGATGCGGTTGCACTTGCGTTACGAACAGGAGCTCCTATCTACATAGATGAAGAACTGTTTAGTGTGCATTGTGCACATAAAGAGGGTAATGGCGCTTTTTCAATGCCAATAACAACTGCAAGCATTCAAGTATTGGAAGAGGCTATGGAGCAGGCTGTAGAGAGTGAAAATTATGAATTGGCTGCAAAATTGCGTGACGAGATTAACAAACGCAATGGAGTGGGTAATGAAAGTAATATATAAAAGGTATGTGGCTGTTTTATTCACCTGAAATATCAGTAGATATGGAGATGCCTCAGGAAGAGGCGGCTCACTGCATCAGGGTGCTGAGATTAAAAGAGGGCGATATGGTTAAATTAACCGATGGAAAGGGCTCTTTTTACGATGCATCTATTAGTAGCGTAACAGGTAAGAGATGCTTTCTTCACATAGAAAATGAGTATCCTCAGCAACCTTTGTGGAGCGGTTATATTCATTTGGCTATGGCTCCAACCAAGTTGATGGATAGGAATGAATGGTTTGTAGAGAAGGCTGTAGAATTTGGTGTGGACGAAATCTCTTTTATACGAACAGCACATTCAGAACGCGATGTGATAAAATTGGAACGATTAGAAAAGATTGCAGTTTCGGCAATGAAACAGTCTCAGAAAGCAGTATTGCCTAAATTGAATCCTATGATGAAGTTCTCTGATTTTATATCATCAAATCAAGATGGTGACAGGTTTATAGCACATTGCGAAGAACTGAACAAAATAGAATTGAAAGATTCTGTAATACGTGGAAATAAAACAACAGTTTTAATAGGTCCTGAGGGTGATTTTTCTCCTGCAGAGATAGAAATGGCTACAAAAGCAGGCTATAGAGGTGTTTCGTTGGGTCCTTCCCGTTTAAGAACAGAGACAGCAGCACTTGCAGCAGTTCATATTATAAATTTGGTAAACCAGATAGGTTTATGAGATATTTTATATACATAGCATTTAACGGAACTGCATACAGTGGTTGGCAGATTCAGCCCGATGCACCATCTGTGCAACAGACATTGCAAGAAGCTTTGTTTACCTTTTTGCGTGTTCAAACGGATGTAGTAGGGGCGGGTCGTACCGATGCCGGGGTTCATGCGGCGGAAATGGTTGCCCATTTTGATTTGGCGGAACCAAAGGATTGCGGTTGGATGATGAATAAATTGAATGGTATCTTGCCAACCGATATAGCCGTAAAGAAGATAGTACCTGTTATAGATTCTGCTCATGCCCGTTTTGATGCAAAATCCAGAACATACAGATACTATGTAAACTTAAATAAATCGCCATTTGATCGGGATTTTTCGTTGCGTCTTATAGGTCCTATAGATTTCGATTTGATGAATGAAACTGCAAAGCAGTTGTTGACAACAATAGATTTTACCAGTTTCAGCAAGTTGCATACAGATACTAAAACAAACAATTGTAAGGTTACATACGCTAAATGGACTCAACTGTCTGAAGAGAAGTGGGTGTTTACCATTACTGCAGACCGATTCTTGCGTAATATGGTTCGTGCCATTGTGGGTACACTTCTTGCAGTAGGTCGTCATCAGCTTACTCCGCAGCAGTTTGCCGAGATTATAGCCTCTAAAGACAGATGTAAGGCCGGCGATTCTGCGCCCGCACGAGGCCTGTTTCTGGAACAGGTGGAATATCCGGATGAATTATTTAAAATCTCCCTATAATATATATAAGGTATGAAACAGTTTTTTTTGTCTCTATTTTTGTCTCTATTCGCTTTATCGGCTTATTCTGCAGATTTAAGGCAACTTTTTATAGATATGCCTGATTCTATAATGCCGTTACTGAATAAGAATAATAAATTGGATTTTTTAGACTATTTGGATATGGATATGCCAGCTGTTGTAACAAATAGTTTAGGTGGAAAGAGTACAATGAAATTCTTGACTGACGATATGTTGTCTGTACAAATGACAGCCTCATCTGAAATGGATATTAAACTGTTTTATGGCAAAGATTCTCTTGTTACAATTGCTGTTATAGAAACTGTCTGTGGTGGGTATTGTGATTCCGATGTGACTTTTTATAACGATAAATGGCAACCTTTAGATAAGCAAAAGCTGATTTCTATGCCTCTGCTTGATGATTTTCTTGATAAAAAGTTGATGAAACAGAGCAAAAATAAAACAGCTATAGATGAAATGTATTATCGTATGATGATGATAGAATCTACTCCCGCGTCTGATATTTTTACAGTCACTTTAACTACAGCAGATACTATCCTGGATGAAGAGATTCGTGCTTCCATCTTTAAAACCACTTCAATAAACTACCGTTGGAACGGCAAAAAGTTTATCCGCCAAAAGAGTCATTAAATTGAAAGGATAATGGATATGGAGGGAATAGGTAAAGTTTCTCTGTGTTAATATAAATAAGGTGTAAAGAAAAAAGGACCGAAATTGAATTTCGATCCTTTTCCTTTTATACGGTGTTTAGTTGTTATTTTCCGCGACTCTTTGCGTAACGGCTCATGAACTTGTCCACGCGACCTGCTGTATCCACAAGCTTTGACTTACCTGTGAAGAATGGGTGTGAACTACTTGAAATTTCAAGCTTGATCAGAGGATAGGTCTGACCTTCGAACTCGATTGTTTCCTTAGTTGCGCAAGTTGAACGTGAAAGGAAGCAATCACCGTTTGACATGTCCTTAAATACTACAGGACGATAATTTTCTGGATGAATACCTTGTTTCATATCTTTAAGTTTTAATTATACTCCGTCTTACTGTTTATGCCTGTCCATTTGGATTAAGCATTTCTATAACGGGGGTTTCGGACTGCAAAATTATACTAATTTATTGTAATAGCAAAGTATTTTAACTCCTTTTTAATAGTATTGTTTGGTTTTTGCCTTTTACAAATTATGAAGTTGATATTGAAATTGTAAAAAAACGAATGTCAGAGAATAGCCGTTTGTTATTTTAACTAACTTTGCAAGCCGAATAATACAATAGAAAAATGGGTAAGAGTCCTAAAAAATATGATACTCTGGAAGGTCTTTTAAAGTATCCTTCAGAGAATTTCTTTAACAGTCAGGCATTTTGTGGTTGCCTGCTTCTGCTTTCTGCTGTTGTAGCAATAATCTGTGCTAATTGTTCCGAACTTCAACCGTTCTACAACAATTTGTTGAATATGGAGGTAGGAATAAAAACCGGTAATGCAGAATTGATGTTGCCATTGCAAACGTGGATTAACGATGGGTTAATGGCAATATTCTTTTTGACAGTAGGTCTGGAGATAAAGCGAGAAATGATAGTGGGACAGCTCTCGTCAATAAAACATGCTGCATTACCTATTATTGGTGCGTTAGGCGGAATGGTCTTTCCGGCTGTTATATATGCTCTATTCAATGCCGGTTCAGATACGTCAAATGGTTGGGGTATTCCTATGGCTACCGATATTGCATTTGCAATAGGTGTGCTTTCATTATTAGGTAAGCGTGTGCCAACCGGGTTAAAGGTATTTTTAATGGCATTGGCAATAGCAGACGATTTAGGTTCGATATTTGTAATAGCATTCTTCTATCCAAGCCATGCAATAGATTTCTTATATTTGACTTTGGCTGGATTGGTAACAGCATTTATGGTTGTAATGAATAGGCTTAGAGTGAATAAATCGCTCTATTATATAGTTCCGGGTATGTTTCTGTGGTTTCTTATGTTGAAATCGGGTGTACATGCTACGGTAGCGGGTGTCATAATGGCTATAACTATTCCTGCCAGAAGCTTTGTTAACGAATTGGAATTTAGTAAGAATATGTCATTGCTTGTAAACCATTTTAATGATGTGTCAAAAGACAATACGTCTGTTCTTACTAATTCAGAACAACAGATAGTTATCAATGGTATGGATGAGATGTCTTCAAAGATGAATCCTATGCTTCATAGGTTTGAATTTCATCTTCATTCCATATCAGACTACTTTATAATGCCGATGTTTGCATTCTTTAATGCCGGTGTTGTGTTTGATGCTTCGCTGTTCAGTTGGCCATTGCCACCAATTGTACCGGGTATATTCTTTGGATTGTTGATTGGCAAACCATTGGGTATAGCTCTCTCTTGTTGGTTGGCAACAAAATTAAAGGTTGCAGCATTGCCGGAAGGTTGTAATTGGAAGCAATTTATATCGTTGGGATTTATAGCAGGTATTGGTTTCACTATGGCTATATTTGTAGATGGATTGGCATTCTTGCCTTCAGGTTTGTCTGCAGAGATGATATCCTATTATGTAAATTTAGGAAAGGCAGTTATATTGTTGACATCGGTAACTGCAGCAGTAGTGGGTGCTGTTTCGCTTTATATCACCACTAAAGATAATGATAGTGTAGGCGATAAAATGTAAGCCGGTTAAAAACTTTCTCTTTTTACATTTTATAATAAGACTGAAAGTGTGTAACTTTGCAACAGATTTAAGAAAAACGTTTATAAACAATAAATATTAAACAAATGGTAAGCTACAAAGAGTTGGGTTTGGTGAACACCCGTGAAATGTTCGCAGCTGCAGTTAAAGGCGGTTATGCAATACCTGCTTTCAACTTCAACACAATGGAACAGATGCAGGCTATAGTACAGGCTGCAGTAGAAACTGAATCTCCTGTTATTATGCAGGTTTCAAAAGGTGCACGTAACTATGCTAACGCTACTATCTTGCGTTATATGGCTCAGGGCGCTGTAGAGTATGCAAAGGAATTGGGTTGCGCTCATCCTGAAATAGTTCTTCACCTTGATCACGGTGATAGCTTTGAAATCTGTAAAGATTGTATCGATATGGGTTTCTCATCAGTTATGATTGATGGTTCACATCTTCCATACGAAGAGAACGTAGCTCTTACAAAGAAGGTTGTAGAATATGCTCATCAGTTTGATGTAACTGTAGAAGGTGAACTTGGTGTTTTGGCAGGTGTTGAAGACGAAGTTGTTGCTGCTGAATCTCACTATACAAAACCAGAAGAGGTACAGGATTTCGTAAGCAAAACAGGTGTTGACAGCCTTGCTATTTCAATAGGTACATCACACGGTGCTCACAAATTTACTCCTGCACAGTGCACATTGGTAAACGGTGTATTGGTTCCACCTCCATTGGCATTTGATATTTTGAAAGAGATTGAAGTTAAGATTCCTGGATTCCCAATCGTATTGCACGGTTCATCTTCAGTTCCTCAGGACGAAGTTGCTACTATCAATAAGTTTGGTGGTGCATTGGAAGCTGCTATTGGTATTCCAGAAGATCAGCTCAGCCAGGCTTCAAAGAGCGCTGTATGTAAGATCAATATTGACTCAGACTCACGTTTGGCTATGACTGCTGCTATTCGTCAGCACTTGGCAGAAAACCCAGGTCATTTTGATCCACGTCAGTATCTGAAACCAGCTCGTGACAATATGAAGAAGATGTACATCCACAAGATTGTAAATGTACTTGGTTCAGATCACAAACTGTTGAATAAGTAATTCACAAAATACTTAAACGGTAAGAGGGCTTGCAAATTGCAGGCTCTCTTTTTTTGGTTATAATGTTATTCAATTTTTAATTGCTTCATTTTAGTTTGTAGAATAATATTTGTAGCTTTGTGACAACTAACTAATGTGATATGAAACGGATTACTTTGTTGATTTTTACCATCGCAATGATGATGGCTTGCACAGGTGGTACCTATAAAAGTACTTCTGATGGAGTTGTAGTGAATGTACAAAACAGACAGAAAAATGGTCCGGCAAAGGTGCGTTTGCAGGTTATGTCTGATGGAATAGTCAGAGTGTCCCAAACTCCGGATAGAAAATTTCATGACAGGAATAGCCTGATTATTTTGCCGGATGCTCAGAAAGAGACAGACTTTGAAGTAGTAGAATCAGAAATATTTGTAGGAATAAAAACATCTGAACTTTATGTTACAGTGAATAAAACAGATGGTGTGGTTACATTTATGGATTCAACAGGTAATGTGATTTCCAAAGAATCGGAACCTGTATATTTTACTCCTATTTCTGTAACAGATACAAAAGGTACAACAACGGGTTATACAACAATAAACCGTTTTAACACTGTACCGGAAGAGGGCTTGTTTGGATTAGGACAGCATCAGTCTGACCAATGGAACTATAAAGGCGAAAACGAAGAATTATATCAGTATAACACCAAAATCAGTATTCCATTTGTAATATCATCAAAAAATTATGGCATTCTATGGGATTCCTATTCTTTGGCAAGATTTGGTAATCCTGATACATATTCTCAATTGCATAAAGTCTTTAAATTATACGATAAAAATGGCACTGAAGGTAGTTTGACGGGTACCTATTCTGCCAGATGGGGTGAACCTCTGGTACGTGCAGAAGATTCTCTTTTCTATGGTGATGCAGATGCTGTACAAAACCTGCCTCGTTTGGGTAGTGACGTTTTGTACGAAGGCTCTATAGAACCTTTTGAAAGCGGAGAATACCGATTCTTGCTCTATTATGCCGGTTATGTAAAATTGTTTATTGACAACGAAGAGGTTGTGGCTGAACGTTGGCGTACAGCATGGAATCCAAATTCCTACAAGTTCTCTGTAAATATGCAGAAAGGCAAAAAGTATAATTTGCGTGTGGAATGGAAACCCGATGGTGGTTCATCTTACATAGGTTTGCGCGCATACGCTCCTGTGGCCGATGAGATAATGGATAAAATCACAATGTGGAATGAAATGGTTCCACAGTCTGACTACTATTTCATAGCATCAAGTAATATGGATGGTGTGATAGGTGGTTTGCGTAGTTTGGTTGGTAAGGCTAATATTATGCCTAAATGGGCTATGGGTTTCTGGCAGAGTAGAGAGCGCTACACAAATCAGAATGAAGTGGTGGCAACATTGAAAACCTTCCGTGAAAGGGGTATAGGTATAGATAATATAGTGCAGGACTGGAACTATTGGGAAGAGGATAGTTGGGGTGCTCACGATTTCGATCCGGCCCGTTTCCCGGATCCGCAAGGCATGATGGATGCGGTTCACGAAATGAATGCACAGTTAATGATATCTGTCTGGCCAAAATTCTATCATACAACGGAACATTATAAAGAGTTTGATGAAAATGGTTGGATGTTTACACGAGCAGTAGAAGACAGTATTCGCGATTGGATAGGTCCCGGCTACATAGGTTCATTCTACGATGCATATTCCGAAGGTGCTCGCAAACTATTCTGGCAACAGATGAAAGAACATCTATATAAATATGGTATAGATGCTTGGTGGATGGATGCAAGCGAACCTAATATTCGCGACTGTGTGCCTTTGTACTATCAGAAACTGTTATGCGGTCCTACCGGATTGGGATCTTCTACCGAATATCTGAATGGTTACGCTCTTATGAATGCAAAGGCTATATATGAGGGATTGAGAGAAGAAGAACCTAATAAACGTGTGTTCCAGCTGACACGTTCCGGTTTTGCCGGTTTGCAGAGATATTCTACTGCTTCATGGAGTGGCGATATAGGAACACGTTGGGAAGATATGCGTTCTCAGATAGTGGCAGGTATGAACTTCTCGTTGTGTGGCGATCCGTACTGGACAATGGATATAGGTGGTTTCTGCGTAGAGAACAGATATGCAAATGCTCAACGTGAATTTGATAGGACAGGAGTTGAAAATGCCGATTTAACTGAATGGCGTGAGCTACAGACCCGTTGGTATCAGTTTGGTACATTTACACCTGTATATCGTGCGCATGGACAATTCCCATTGCGAGAGGTTTGGAATATAGCTCCGGAAAACCATCCTGCATACAAATCTATTGTTTATTACAATAAGTTGCGTTACAGACTTATGCCATATATCTATTCATTGGCAGGTAGTGCATATCATAATGATTATACGCTGATGCGTGGTTTGGTTATGGATTATGCAAACGATAATACAGCAATGAATGTTTCGGATCAGTTTATGTTGGGACCATCTCTAATGATATGCCCGGTTTATGAATATAAAGCACGTTCACGTGAAGTTTATCTGCCAAAGGGTAAGAAATGGTATAACTTTAATAACGAATCAGAAGTTATAGAGGGTGGTAAGACTATTGTTGCAGACGCTCCATACGAATTGATGCCAATGTATATTCCATCCGGTGCTATTATTGCATACGGTCCGGAGATTGAGTATGTAGATCAGGTTCCTGCTACCGAGATTACATTGAAGGTGTATGCAGGTAATGATGGTAGCTTTACTCTTTATGAAGACGATGGCGAATCGTTCGATTACGAAAACGGTAAATATTCAATTATACCTATCAGTTATAATGATGCTTCTAAGAGTCTCACTATTTCAGAAAGGAGGGGTGAATACGATGGAATGTTGAAGGAACGAGTATTTGTAATTAACTATAACGATAACGGAACTATCAAAACAAGAAGAGTTGATTATTCCGGTAAAGAGCAGAAAGTTGCTTTATGATGCAATTTTTAAAGTTTTTTTCAGCAATTATCGATATTTAAGGATTATTGTTAGTAGTTTTTTTGAAATTAATGTATATTTGCATAATTACTTCGGTGAAGAGTATATAAATATTGTTTAATAATTAATAATAAGCGAATTATGGCTAAAGAGTATTTTCCTGGAATAGGTAAAATTAAGTTCGAAGGTAAGGACAGCATGAATCCAATGGCTTTCCGTTACTACGATGAGAACAAAGTTATCATGGGTAAAACTATGAAAGATTGGTTGCGTTTTGCAATGGCTTGGTGGCACACATTGTGTGCAGAGGGTGCAGACCAGTTTGGTGGTGGTACAAAATCATTCCCTTGGAATCAGGCTGAAGACGCAGTAGCAATTGCTAAGCAGAAGGTTGACGCAGGTTTCGAAATCATGCAGAAACTTGGTATTCCTTACTATTGCTTCCACGATGTTGACTTGGTGTCAGAAGGTAAAAACGTAGCTGAATACGAAGCTAACTTGAAAGCTGTTGTGGCTTATCTTAAAGAGAAGCAGGCTGAAACAGGTATCAAACTGTTGTGGTCAACAGCTAACGTATTTGGTAACGCACGTTATATGAACGGTGCTTCTACAAACCCTGATTTCGACGTTGTTGCTCGCGCTATCGTTCAGATTAAGAACGCTATCGATGCAGGTATCGAACTTGGTGCTGAAAACTATGTATTCTGGGGCGGTCGTGAAGGTTATATGAGCCTTTTGAACACAGACCAGAAGAGAGAAAAAGAGCACATGGCTACTATGTTGACTATGGCTCGTGACTACGCTCGTGCAAAGGGCTTCAAGGGTACATTCCTGATTGAACCAAAACCAATGGAACCTTCAAAGCATCAGTATGATGTTGATACAGAAACTGTAATCGGTTTCTTGAAGGCTCACAACTTGGATCAGGACTTCAAAGTTAATATCGAGGTTAACCACGCTACATTGGCAGGTCACACATTCGAACACGAACTTGCATGTGCAGTTGATGCTGGTATGCTTGGTTCTATCGACGCTAACCGTGGTGACTACCAGAACGGTTGGGATACAGACCAGTTCCCAATTGACCAGTACGAATTGGTACAGGCTTGGATGGAAATCATCCGTGGCGGTGGCTTAGGCACAGGTGGTACAAACTTCGATGCTAAGACACGTCGTAACTCAACAGATCTTGAAGATATCTTCATCGCTCACATCAGCGGTATGGATGCTATGGCACGTGCTCTTGAAAGCGCAGCTAAGCTTCTTGAAGAATCACCATACAAGAAGATGAAGGCTGAACGTTACGCTTCATTCGACAGCGGTCTTGGTAAGAAGTTCGAAGAGGGTAAGATGACTCTCGAAGAAGCTTACGAATATGGCAAGCAGGTTGACGAACCAAAACAGACCAGCGGTAAGCAGGAACTGTACGAAGCAATCGTTGCAATGTACGCTTAATAAGTGAAATACCTTATAAACAAAAGAGTCCGGAGCTTAGCTTCGGACTCTATTTGTATATGAGTAATAAGAAAAAGAAAAATGTAATATTTACTTTTTCCTCTTTCTGATAATATTACGAATAATTATAAAGGCTAATACAGCAAATACTACACCTGCAATGGTATAACCTATTTCGTGGCTGTATTCTGTTACAGTGCTGATAAGTTCTTCTTCAGGAACAACTCTCTCCAAATAGTAACCTAAAAGTGCTAAGACAACATTCCAAATACCTGCTCCTAAAGCAGTAAATACTATGAACTTGTGCAGACTCATTTTTGCCAGTCCGGCAGGAATAGAGATAAGTTGTCTGATAGCCGGTATTAAGCGACCTACAAAGGTTGATATAGCACCGTGCTGATTAAAATATTCCTCTGCTTTCTGTACCTTAGAACCATCTAACAGACATAGATGACCAATTTTACTATCTGCAAATTTATACACCAATGGCTTGCCTATCCATAGTGCCAAAAAATAGTTGATGAGCGCACCCAAACATGCTCCTACTGTGGCAGATAAGATAATTAAAAACAGATTCATTTCTCCTGTAGATGCAGCGTGATATGCTGCAGGTGGAACTACTATTTCCGATGGGAATGGAATAAATGAACTTTCAATGGTCATCAAAAGTGTGATAGTCCAATAATTAAGGTGTTCAAGGCACCACTGTAAAAATGTAGAAATTGATAGCATTTTATAGTTGTTTAGTCATATTAATCAATAAGTTCAGTTCAATATCGTCAGGGTCTATTGCCAATCCTTTATAGATGTATTTTAAGGCTTCGTCTTCGTTGTGTTTTACAATATGAATTCTTGCCATGAGATTGTAAACCTCAATATACAACTTTTCAGAATCGTTTTCATCCAAATTCTCTTCGGTCCTGGTCAGATATTCCATTGCCAAATCGTAATTATGTAGATGAAAGTGGCACTTTCCGCAACAATAGGTTAATATGTTCTCGTACTCTTTAGCCTTCTCCAACAATTCTTTGTATAAATTCAGGGCAGTCTTGTAGTCATGTGTGTTGATATAGCAGTCTGCTTTCATCAACATAGCTTCGTGATTGTCGTCATTTATAGCCAAAGCGTATTCGTAACACTCTCTGGCTTTGGTATAATCTTCACGTAAAAAATAGATCTTTCCTATCTGTTCCCATGGGTAGGAGTCGAATGGAAAAATATCCAGTTGTTTGTTGTACCACTCTATTGCCTTGTCGTATTGGTTTGTTCTATAGTATAAATCTGCCTGATATTCGTAAAAGATTGGTATTGGTTTTGTCATTTTCTCAAATGCAATGTCTAACCAATATTGTACTTCGTCGTCGTAATTCTTATTGGTTAATTCCAATATGATATCCTCTATCAGACTTAAATCGTTGTTGCTGTTGTTGAAGGATTGGTCAAAATAAAATCTTGACTCCTGTATGTTGTCATCTGCAAGTTCTACTAAACCTTTTATATATAGAACCTCCTGGTTGGTTGGGTCTTCAAGCATTTCAGCAAACTGTTTTGCCATTTTTGTGTTACCCTGCGCCAACAGATTGTTGATATTCGCAATAATAATATCGGTGTCGTTGGGGTGCAGACGCATTCCATACTCTAAAGCAGTTTCTACCTTCTCCTGTTCAGAACTCAAGACATAATAATCTACTATATCGGCAATATCGGATGCATCTAAATATAGTGTACTTTCATTGTCAATCATATCTTCGAATTTCTGCAATATCTGCTGGAACTCGGAAGATTCGTAGTAGTCTGCTGTATTGTCCCTCATTCTATCTGTTTAAGCTTTACCCTTAATCTTGCTCCAGTTGTCTTTGAGTGAAACAGTTCTGTTGAATATAAGATGTTCTGCTGTAGAATCTTTGTCGGTACAGAAATAACCTATGCGCTGGAACTGGAAATGATCCATTGGCTTGGTGTCTGCCAAGAAATTCTCTACATAACAGTTTTTGCGAACCTCCAAAGAGTTTGGATTCTTCATCTGCTTCATAGCTTCTACAGTGCTCAATCCCTCTTCTTTTGTAAGGCGTGCCAATTCGTCGCGTGGGTTTTCTACACTCCATAGACGGTCGTATAGGCGAACTTCTGCTTGGATGGCATGTTTTACACTTACCCAGTGAATAGTACCTTTTACCTTGCGGTTAGAATCTGATTCTCCAGTCTTTGTATTTGGAATAAATTCGCAATATACCTCTTCTATATTGCCGTTTTCGTCTTTCTTACAACCTGTGCATAGTACTATGTAGGCGCTCTTCAGTCTTACTTCACGTCCCGGAGTTAGGCGGAAATATTTGGATGGAGCATCTTCCATAAAGTCTTCTCTCTCTATCCAGAGCTCTCTGCTGAAGCTTATTTTATGGCTGCCGGCTTCCGGATCTTCCGGATTGTTGATAGCATCTAGCTCTTCTACCTTGTCTTCCGGATAGTTTGTAATAATCAGTTTAACAGGATCTATAACAGCCGATACACGTGTAGCGCGACGATTCAAATCTTCACG
>JAFYMP010000082.1 GCA_017556585.1 Bacteroidaceae bacterium | reverse complement strand
ATATGTATCAAAAATATGTGGAAATTTGGGAACCATCAAAAAGCAGCCTGAAAGTGTTAAATTTTAGAATGTGTTGATAATTAAAGGTTTATGTTTGGTTGTTTCTGGTTAGTTTTGGTTGTTTAGGGCTTCTAAATACAATTGTTAAATGCTTCGGTTTCTATAATCTGTAAACTTTCCGGGAATATCACACTTTCTAAATTAGTACAACCCGCAAATGCTCTAAAGCCTATTTTCTTTATAGTAGCCGGCAATGTTATGTCTTGTAAAAAAGTACAATCAAAAAAAGCGGAATTAGCAATTTCTACCACATTGTAGGATTCTCCATTAAATATAATCTCTTCTTTTATGGTTATATTAGCATATTCATTAGGGGCTTCTATTAAGCCTAAACAAACCGCTTCAAGAGATTCTGATGCATTTGCAGCATATAATATACCATCAGAGTCTTGCAAATAATCATAAGAATCGAATGCATTAATATCAATAAGACCTTCTCTTAACATAGCTGTGGTTTGTACGTAAGTTGTAGCACGCTCTATTGGCAGGGATTGCGATTCTATAATTTCATTTGTTGCAAATCCGCAAATACTGCTTATTAAAAACAGCAAAAGCAAAAGACTCTTTCTCATAACACAAAAAATTAAGTTAGGTTAATATGATTTGTTGGGACAAATCTTTTTTCTGTTCTCAATAAAAAGCTCGACTCCAACTAAATTTGACTATCATCTATAATATATACATCCGCTAACAGGTGCCGTAAATACCCTTGAACTCTTATTAAGTGATAAAGAAACATTATTGAAGTAAGTCTTATCCAGTTTTAATTTTATATACTCCTTTTTACTGTTTCGCTTTTTAGTACATTTGCCAACAACACTATTATTCGGATATAAATATGCATTTAAGGTTTCTCCTACAGAAAGAATCTCTATTGGAATAAGCAATTCCCTTATACCCTCATTAGCAAAATCCTTGCTGATTATCAGGCTGTTTCCTAATGATTTAACACCAATAGGCTGATATCCTTCATTAACTGTGTTATTATCTGTTGCTGATATAGTTGAAGTTTTAAAATAAGAATCTTGGGTATTATAACGTGGGCTTTCTGCATCGTTAAGTTCTTTTATTGTAAAGAGATTCCAATAAGGAGCATTAGAATATAGTTCCTTGCTTTCGGATTTTACATAAAGAGTTCCATACGTAGAAAATGTGTTTTCTGAAATAGTTTGAGGAGTATCAGATTGATTAACAACATACTCCAAATTATTGCATTCAAAAAAAGCTTTATCACCTATGTTAGTTACATTTTCCATTATTGAAACACTTTTAAGTGTACTATTAAAAGCAAATGCTTCAGAGGCAATATACTTCAGATCTTTGGGTAATGATATGTGTTCAATACCTCCCTGATTCCACACAAGTCCATATTCACTTTCTATAACACCTTCAGCAAAAGAAAAACTTCCTATGCCACTAACTATATATTCCTTTCCTGTTTTTGGTGAAATGATAGACGAAGGTATGGTATATGAAGGGGCGTTGTAATTGTTAGGAACAGTTTCAACGGTATTATTGTCGTTGACCTTATATACTACGTTAGATATGTTATCCTGAAAGTATAATTCTTTATAAATACCATTATTGTCTGCTATTAAACTGAAATCAGACCATGGGCTGCCTAAACTATAGTATTGTTCTACACAACCATTAGGCACATAAAGCACTGCAAAACGATTATAAAACTTATTACTTTGTTGAGTTGGTGATTCTGCATCTACTACGTCAATTGGATAAGACGATAGATGAACCTCTGTTACATTTGATAAATCATTGAAAGCATCACTGCATATTGATATAACTTGATATTTTTTTAGATTGTGCCTAAATGATGAGGGGATATGCAGAATACCACCATCTATGCAAGCACTAGGAGCTATATTTAAAATTTTTGCAGTATTGTTATCAGAGAACAATTCTATTTCAAAACCATCTTTGTTGATAATATTGGCATATATCAATGGTTGAATAGTAAAGAGTACTAATATCGTAAACAAAATCTTCGTCTTTATAAACAGAACTTTTCTCATAACACAAAAATTAAGTTAGGTTAATATGATTTGTTGGGACAAATGTAATAAGAATTAATTGAATAATACAAGTATTTGCATGAGTTTTTATGGGGGGGTAATTTATTGATATTCAATTAGATATAAAACAATTAATTCAACTTATACTTGTTATTTCGCTTTAATTATACACCATCACGACACTCTATGTTAGAGCTATTTGTAATAGATGTATCCTCCTTGTGGTTTTTCTATCTTACCTAAATTGGAGGTTAATGTCAGAACTTAGTTCCATTATTTCTCCTGTAGTAAGATATTCTGTAGGAATAAGAATCTTATTTACACTTTCTGTACCAAAATCATTATAGATTACATACGATAAAATCATAAAGAAAGGTCTATACGCAAATTTTTATAGCCTTTCTTTATGATTTTATCGTCTAATACACCTTCAGACAATTCATAGACAAGTATGTTCCCTACACGATTACCTGATTTTAACAAAAGCAATACGCTAAAAACGAAAATTACTTTCAAAATTAACTGTTTGCCTGATTGAACAGTTTCAAGCGCTCTTCAAATACTTCAAACTGATCTTCTCTGATGTTTGAAGAACAGCCTCTGATGCCCTGCAGTACACTGCCTGTAGATGATAGAACTATACCGCTTATGCCAAAGTATAGCAAGTTGCGAAGCAGTTCTCCACCCTCCATAGGTGTGCCATCGGGTTTGTTGTAACCAAAGGTAAAGAAGAAACCATCACTTACAGGTTCATTCAGATCTTTATCATATACTATATGGAATCCGTTTTCAAGTAACGCTTTTTTTATGCGTTCTGTGCGACGTGCGTACTCTCTTATATCTTCACGGAATGTATATACTCCATCCGATGCGGCTTTAAGCATCTCTGCCATAGCGCATTGAACCGAATGGGTTACACCCGATGACATTGCATAGAGCATATCGTATGCATATACAGCACCAAACTTTGATATGCCATAGCGCTGACGCATGGTTTCGTAGCTTCTGTCAAATAGTTTGTCCGATATACAAGCTACTGCAATACGTTCACCTGCATAACTGAATATCTTTGATGCGCTTATCATCATTACATAGTTATCGGTGTAGTGTGATACGCTCAGCTGATACGGAGCCTGGAACGGAACTCCCAATCCTTCGCGGCGGAAGTCCATAGTCATATAGGCTAAATCTTCAAGTATGATTACATCGTATTTTGTAGCCAGTTCACCTATGGTGCGTATTTCGTCGCTGTTCAGACACATCCAGCTTGGGTTGTTTGGGTTAGAAAATACTACACAGCATATATTTCCTTTGCTGAAGTAGCTCTCCAATTTTGGACCAAGTTTCTCTGCGCGATATTCAAATACATCGAACGATTCTGTCTTGACACCCATAACCTGAGCCTGCATTTTCTGTACAGGGAAGCCCGGATCTATATATAATATGGTATCCTTTTGGGGGTCTAACTGTGAACAGAGCAGGAATGCTGCAAATGTACCCTGCATTGCTCCGCAGGTGGGGATGCAGTGTTTTGGAGCAATATCTGTGTTGATAAATGCCTTTACAAAACGTGAAGCCTCTTCTTTCAGTTCAGGAATACCCTCTATGTTAGGATATTTGGCAGCCACACCTCTGTCTAATGCCTCTTTCTGTGCCTTGACGCCTACAGCAGATGGTGCTATGCCCGGCACGCCCATTTCAAAGTGGATAAACTCTTTACCCGTAATCTTCTCTGCATTTGCAACTGCAGCACCTACCTGACGTATGGAGGCGCGGTTCAAGTCATCTATCTCTATCTCTTTGAAATAGTTGTCTATTATCTCTTTTGGAATAACCGTATTCATTTTTCCTGAATTTATTGGCAGTTTTTACCTATCTCCAATGCCTTGATATTCATCTCTACAATGGCATCGCCTTTGCGTCCGAATATGGATTTGATGCTTGCTGCCAGTTTCTCAAAACTGATATTGTTCAGTGCTCTTGATGCAGCACCCAATAGTATCATGTTTACAGCTTTTGGCATTTTGTTCTCTTTACCCAATGTGTCTGTATCTATAAGTACCACGTTAGGCATTGATTTCAGTTCTGCAATGATATTTTCCAGTTCAGGATAGTTGCCTATGTTTACAAATGGGTTTGACGATGTTATTATCCAACCATCTGTAGATAGATACTGTTTGTAACGCAGGGCCTCCATAGGTTCCATGGCAATTATCACATCTGCCTGACCAAGCGAAATCAGATCGCTTGCTATAGGCTGGTCAGAGATACGCAGGTTTGACTGCACGTCGCCACCGCGCTGGCTCATTCCATGAACTTCTGCCTGCTTAATATACAGACCCTCTTCCAGAGCTGCCTGTCCTATAACTGTGGCTATAGAGAGGATTCCTTGTCCACCTACGCCTGCCAATATGATGTCTGTTTTCATTGCTTGTTCTTTGCTTTAGCTTTACGTGTTAATGTCTGGATACACTCTCTACGAGGAATAATAACTGATAATCCGCGATAGTTAATCTCTTCGCGAAGAATTCTTGTTATCTCTTCCATATTCTGTGGCAGTGGAACAACTACCTTTAGATGTTCCGGATCTACGCCAATACCTTTACAGATAGCTTCGAATTTATTTGTTCCGGCAGAATCTTGTCCGCCTGTCATACCGGTGGTAAGATTGTCCGATATAATAACTGTAATAGGAGAATTGGCATTTACTGCATCTAAAAGTCCGGTCATACCGGAGTGTGTAAATGTGCTGTCACCTATAATGGCAACTGCAGGGAATATACCTGCATCGGCAGCGCCTTTTGCCATAGTGATAGAAGCACCCATATCGATTGTGCTGTCCAAAGCCTGGAATGGAGGTAAAGCACCTAATGTGTAACAACCTATATCGCCAAATACTTTAGAACCTTCGTACTCTTTCAGTACCAGATTTATAGCTTCATATACGCTACGGTGACCACATCCCTGGCATAGTGCAGGTGGGCGGGCTACAACATTCTGTGCTACATCTGTGTGAGGCAGCTGTTCTATTCCGAAAGCAGCTTTAACAATATCAGGGTTAAGTTCGCCGGTACGTGGTAGTGCACCTGAGAGACGTCCTACTATGTTACAATCTGTTGGAAGCAGACCTTTTATCTGTTCCTCTACAAAAGGCTGTCCATCTTCAATTATCATCAGTGATTTGCACTGAAGGGCCATAGTACGTACTATCTCTGTAGGTATAGGGTACTGTGAAAGTTTAAGAACAGGGAATGGTATGCCCTGTGGGAAACACTCTTGCAGATAGTTGTATGCGTTACCGCAAGCTATTGCACCCATTTCATACTCTTTAGCTTCTGAAATATATTTGTTGAATGGTGATTCTACAGAATTGGCCATTATCTCTTCCTGCTTTTCAATAAGTGATGCGTATCTGCGTCTTGCGTTTACAGGAAGCAGCACCCAATCTTTAGAATTGGTTGCAGGATTCAACGCATTTTGCTCTCTCTGCGGTTTGAGTTCCACAACTGCACGTGAATGTGCCAGACGTGTAACTGTACGCATCATAATAGGAAGTTTCAAACTCTCTGACAGGTTGTAGGCATACTCCATCATATCGTAAGCCTCTTGCTGTGAAGATGGTTCAAATATTGGTATAAGAGCAAATTTGCCGTAATAACGTGAGTCTTGCTCATCCTGTGACGAATGCATAGAAGGATCGTCGGCAACCAAAACTATAAGTCCGCCGTTAACACCGGAAATAGATGAGTTTACAAATGGGTCGGCAGCAACATTCATACCTACGTGTTTCATGCAAACAAGTGAACGCTTGCCGGCAAACGACATACCCAAAGCTGTCTCCATAGCAGTTTTTTCGTTTGTACACCAACGGCAGTGGATATCTGCTCCGGTAACTTTCTGATATCCCTGGATATATTCTGTAATTTCAGTTGATGGTGTTCCCGGGTAGGCATAGACGCCGCTTAATCCGGCATCGATAGCTCCCTGTGCAATGGCCTCATCGCCAAGTAAAAGTTTCTTCATCATAATATAGTTATATTCTTGGGGTGCAAATTTCCCCTTTTTTAATTGAAAAGACAAATTACAACAGCACAAATAGCATCTATTGTGCAGAAATTCATTTTAATACAGAAAACATACCTGTTTTTATGCTAATTTTGCTCCCGATATGAAAAGAGAAGATTTTGAGATAATGGCCCCGGTGGGTTCTTGGGAATCGTTGGCAGCTGCATTTCAGGCGGGTGCAGGTTCAATATACTTT
Source organism: Bacteroidaceae bacterium (assembly GCA_017556585.1). Taxonomy (GTDB): domain Bacteria; phylum Bacteroidota; class Bacteroidia; order Bacteroidales; family Bacteroidaceae; genus Colenecus. Next base: position 14,405 of record JAFYMP010000082.1, on the reverse strand, counting down.
GGAGTAGATAAACTGAATATGCGTGCTCGTTCTGCAAGTAAGTTTGGTCTGGACGATTTAAGGCAGATTGCTACAGAATGTACAGAGCATGGTGTTAAGAGTTATCTTACATTGAATACTGTGATGTATGGAGAAGATATTGAACTTATACACGAAATTGTGGATGCTGCTTTAGAGGCAAAGATATCGGCAGTTATTGCCTGTGATATAGCTGTGATGACCTACTGTAACAAAGTGGGTATGGAAGTGCACCTTTCTACACAGTTGAATATCAGCAATATAGAGGCCCTGCGTTTCTATGCTCAGTTTGCCGATGTTGTCGTGCTGGCGCGCGAACTCAATCTGAACCAGGTGGCAGAAATCTATCGTCATATAGAAGAAGAGAATATATGTGGACCTAAAGGAAACAGAATTCGTATAGAGATGTTCTGTCATGGTGCGCTCTGTATGGCTATAAGTGGAAAATGTTATCTCAGTCTGAATGAACTTGGGGCTTCTGCAAATCGTGGTGCCTGTATGCAGGTGTGCAGACGCGGCTATATAGTTCACGATAAAGAGAGCGATATAGAACTGGCTGTGGAAAATCAATACATAATGTCGCCTAAAGATCTTAAGACCATACGCTTTATGGATAAGATGATTGAGGCGGGTGTACGTGTCTTCAAAATAGAGGGTAGGGCACGTGGTCCTGAATATGTAAAGACAGTTGCAGAGTGTTATTCAGAAGCTATAGATGCCTGTTTGGAGGGCACTTTTACCGATGAAAAGAAGGATAATTGGGATGCCCGATTGGCTACTGTATTTAATCGCGGTTTCTGGGATGGTTACTATTTGGGACAGCGATTAGGTGAATGGAACGAAAAATATGGTTCACAAGCTACAGAAGTTAAGGTTTATGTAGGCAAGTGTACCGATTATTTTTCAAAGATAGGTGTGGGCGAATTCCTAATAGAGGCTGCTACCATTTCACAGGGCAATAAACTTCTTATAACCGGTAATACAACAGGTGCACTAACCTTTGAACTGGACGATCCGCGTGTAGATTTAAAGAGTGTGACAGATGTACCAAAAGGTGTAAAAGTATCGTTCAAAACGCCGGAAAGAGTGCGTCGTGGCGACAAACTCTATTTACTTGCCCAAGCCAAAGCGTAGATACGCATCTGCTTTACCATAGCAAGCAATCCGTTGCTGCGGGTAGGTGAAAGATGTTCTGTGAGTCCTATTTCGTTTATGAAATGCAGGTCGGAATCGAGTATCTCCTGTGGAGTGTGACCTGACATCACCTTTATAAGCAGACTAACCAGTCCTTTGGTTATTATGGCATCACTGTCGGCATTAAAAATCACCATTCCATCGATATATTCTGCCTGTAGCCATACTCTGCTTTGGCAACCTTCTATCAGATTGTCATCGGTTTTATAACGCGAATCAAGTTCAGGCAGTTCGTTGCCCAAATCTATTATCATCTGATATTTGTCCATCCAGTCGTCGAATGCGCTGAACTCTTCAATTATCTCTTCCTGTATTTCGTTTATGGTTGCCATTATTTTTCGTTGTATATTACATAAAGCACTGTTTCGCCTACGGCTTGCAGTGTAGCTTTGTCTATATTGCTGATGTTGTCGGTTACGGTGTGCCAGGTAGGACCAAAGTTACTCTCTTTGCATTCCGGCAGATAGGGTACTATGTCTATGGCAGGAATATGTGCAATGGAGTTTATAAAGTAGTGGTCATCGGTAACAAATCCGCCATCTTCAATTGGAAACATGGCTCTGTGTCCTGTTATACCGGCTGCCTCCCAATATTTATCTACTATACCCTTTGCGTAGTGGTTTGATATGCCCTCTTTGTAGAAACGTGCCCCTTTGCCGCCAACCATATCCAGAAGAACAGCATATCTGGCTATGTAGCCATCCTTGTGCGGACGGCGTGACCAGTATTGTGAACCCAAGCCCCAGTGTTCAGGCAGGCTTCTGCCTGTATAGCTATCGCCCGGTCCCCAATCTTCTGCATCGAAAAAGATACAGTCAATACCTATGGTGGGTGCTTTTATTTGCAATTGGCGGGCTATCTCAAGTATTACGCCTACGCCACTTGCACCATCGTTTGCACCATCTACAGGTTTTTTATGGTTTGCGGGATCAGGGTCGTTGTCTGCCCAGGGACGGCTATCCCAGTGCGCGCATAGAACGATTCTTTTGTTGCTTTCAGGATTTATCTGTCCTATTATGTTGTAACCGTTAATTAAAGTGCCGTCAAAAGTGGTTACCTGTATGTTCTGAACAACAGTTTCTGCTCCAAAACTCTTTAGTTTCTGTTCCAGCCACTCTGCACATTTCTTGTGGGCAGTGCTGTTTGGAACTCGCGGACCAAAATCGGTCTGTGCCTTAACATAACTGTATGCGCTGTCTGCATTGAATGTGGGCATCTCTACCTGTGCGGTTGGAACAACTGCCTTTCTAGATGGTACTGTTGTTTTACCGCCTCCACACGAAACGCATAGAAGCAACGCTGCAAGAACTATTGTCAGGCTCTTTTTCATAATTACTTATTCAATTTCCAGGTAGCACCATCTTTGGTGTCTTTAATTTCAAATCCAAGTGCGGTAAGTTCATTACGTATCTTATCGCTGGTAGCCCAATCTTTGTTGGCTTTTGCAATAGCACGCTGTTCTAACAGCATATCTACTACTTTGCCGTAAGCCTCTTCTCTGCCACTGTTATTTCCTGTTTCCATTTTCATACCCAGAATATTGAACAGGAAGGTGTCAAACAGTGATTTCAGTTCAGCTATATCTGATGATGTCAAAGTAGCTTTTCCATCTACAGCCTGATTGATAACCTTAGCTGCATCAAACAGATGGCTTATCAGAATAGGGGTATTCAAATCGTCATTCATAGCTGCATAGCACTTGGCTTTGAATTCAGATACATTTACAGACGATGAATCTGCCGCTTTAATGCGCTCTATTGCGGTGTATGCTTCCATCAGTCTGTTCATAGCCTTTTCTGCATCCTGTAGAGCGTTGTTGCTGAAATCTACTGTGCCACGATAGTGGGCCATAAGTATAAAGAAACGGATAGTCATTCCACTGTACGGCTGTTCCAATAGTTTGTGACTACCGTTAAAGAATTCTTCTAATGTGATAAAGTTACCCAACGATTTACCCATCTTGGTACCGTTGATGGTTATCATATTGTTATGCATCCAATATGTTACCATATCGTCGCCCTGACTGGCTACAGATTGTGCTATTTCACATTCGTGATGTGGGAATACCAAATCCATGCCACCTCCGTGAATATCAAAGTGGTCTCCTAAATATTTGCGTCCCATAGCGGTACATTCGCAGTGCCAACCGGGGAAACCATCGCTCCATGGTGATGGCCAACGCATAATATGTTCAGGCTGTGCTTTCTTCCACAATGCAAAATCGGCAGGAGCGTGTTTTTCTTCCTGACCGTCAAGTTCGCGGGTGGTATTAAGCACATCGTCCAGATTGCGTCCCGACAATTTGCCATAGTGGTGGTCTTTGTTGTATTTGGCAACATCAAAATAGATGCTTCCCTGGCTTTCGTATGCGTAGCCATTCTCCAAAATCTGTTTAACCAGTTCTATCTGTTCTATGATATGTCCTGATGCGTGTGGCTCTATGCTTGGTGGCAAAACATTCAGAGCATCCATTGCTTTATGGTAGCGCAGTGTGTAGTACTGAACCACTTCCATAGGTTCCAACTGCTCTAAACGTGCCTTTTTTGCAATCTTATCTTCGCCTTCGTCTGCATCGTGTTCCAGATGACCTACATCGGTAATGTTTCTAACGTATCTTACCTTATAACCCAAATGTTGCAGATATCTGAATACTATGTCGAAAGTAATTGCAGGACGTGCATGTCCTAAATGTGGATCGCCATAAACGGTAGGACCGCAAACATACATACCTACACGACCTTCGTGAAGCGGTTTGAACTCCTCTTTCTTGCGTGAAAGAGTGTTGTATATCATCAATTTCTGTTCCATAAAATTTCTGTTGAGCTACAAAATTACAACTTTATTTTTTCTCTTCATCCATCAACGATGTCAAAGCGCGTACAGTTACCTCCTTTTCGTAGCAATTGAACATCTTTTCTATCTCTTCTTTATCTTTTACACGTGTAAACAGACTTACTACAGGTACTATAATAAGTCCTGCAACCATAGCCAATACACCGGCGTTGATAGGCGATGTAAGGAATGGGCTTATAAACTCTTGGCCGGTAAATGTGCAGAACATACAGCTGCACATAATAAGTACGCCTACTATAAAACTAACCCAAACAGCTGTGGGGGTAGTACCTTTCCAATATAGTCCGTACAGGAACGGAGCTAAGAATGCGCCAGCCAATGCTCCCCACGATATACCCATAAGTTGGGCTATGAAGGTTACTGAACTCTTTGCCTGGACAATAGCTAAAATGGAAGACACAATAATGAAAAATACCACTAACAGTCTGATAGATAACAGTTGTGATTTTTCACTCATCTGTTTGCCGTTTTTGTTTCTGGCAGGAACAATAATATCTAATGTAAGTGTTGAACCCGATGTCAATACCAGTGATGAAAGCGTTGACATAGATGCCGATAACACTAAAATAATTACTATACCTATCATAAGGTCAGGCAGAGTCTGTAGCATAGATGGGATTATGCTGTCATAAACAGGTACACCGTTTGCTCCGTACTCTATAACATCACCATACAGGCGGCCGAATCCGCCCAAGAAATAGCAACCTCCCGCCACAATCATAGCAAATACGGTAGATATGACAGTGCCTTTTTTAATGGCAGCTTCGTCTCGGATAGCATAGAATTTACCAACCATTTGTGGTAAACCCCATGTACCAAGCGATGTAAGCAGTACTACACCTATTAAATATAGCGGTTGCGGGCCTAAGAAGGAAATAAATGCTCCATTCATGTTAGGGGCTGTTTCTGCTGTTATATGTGATAGTTTTTCTACTGCAGCTGTAAAACCTCCGTTACCGTTAAGCACTGAGAGAATAACTGCAACTATACCTACCAGCATTATCATACCCTGTATAAAGTCATTGACGGCTGTTGCCATATATCCTCCTACAAGAACATATATGCCTGTCAAAACAGCCATACCAACTACGCACCAGGTATAATCTATGCCAAACGACATACCGAACAATCTTGATAATCCATTGTAAAGCGATGCTGTATAGGGCACTAAAAATACAAAGATTATAACAGATGCTGCTACCTTTAGTGCGTTACTGCCAAAGCGCATGCCAAAGAAATCGGGCATAGTGGCACTTTTAAGATATTGAGTCATCAGACGGGTACGTCTGCCCAATATCCTCCAGGCCATAAGCGAACCTATCAGGGCATTGCCTATGCCAATCCAGGTTGATGCCAATCCATATCTCCATCCAAATTGTCCGGCATATCCTACAAATATCACCGCCGAAAAATATGATGTACCAAATGCAAACGCTGTAAGCCAGGATCCAACATTTCTATCGCCAAGTACAAATCCCTGTACATTGGTTGCGCTCTTTCTGCAATATATTCCTACGCCAATCATTATGGCAAAGAATATTATCAGAATAAATACTTTCAAAAGCATCGTCTTAATAGATTATTTATGAATAGGATACGTTTTATTCCCAACCCTGAATAAGAGTGAGTCCCTTTTCTGTTATAACTTTTTCTGCCTGTTCAATATCGGCAGGACGAATAATAAGCACTAATTTACCATCTTTGTGGAATGTGTAAAGATAGTTTATGCTTACTCCGCCATCTGTAATGCTATCTACTGCCGATGCAAATGTAGAAGTGTTGGCTTCTATCTCTATAGCAAGCACCTCGTTCACATTTACCAGAATGCCATTAGCCTGTAAAAGTCTTGAAGCTTTCATCTGTTCCGATGTAATCAGGCGAAGTATGCCGTAGTCTGTTGTATCTGCCACAGATGCAGCCTGAATCTCTATGTTTTCAGCTTTTAGAACATTAAGTATGTTGCCTAATTTGCCGTTCTTATTCTCCAAAAAGATTGATAACTGTTTAATAGTCTTCATAACTCAAAATATTAGTGGTTCTGACGCAAATCTTTTACTCTCACTGCTTTACCATCTGTTTGTGGTATAACTCCCTTTCCTACCAATTTTACTCTTGGAGTAAGTAATATTTCATCTTTCAGCCTGCGTGCAATCTCTTTAGTGAGGTTCTGTAACAGTGCAAAATCGTCGGTAGATTGTGCAAGCTCTACTTCTATAGTCATTTCATCGTTATCGCCTACAGTCTCTATAGTGATGAGATAATCGCTGGCAAGTTCAGGGAACTGCATAAGTATCTTTTCTATCTGAATAGGGAAGATGTTTACACCCTTTACAATAATCATATCGTCACTACGTCCCTGGAAACGAGCCAAACGTCTGTGAGTACGTCCGCAAGGGCAGTCACCCGGCAGGAATCGTGTTAAGTCTCTTGTACGATAACGGAACAGAGGCATAGCTTCGCGATTCAATGTGGTAAGTACCAATTCACCTATTTCGCCATCAGGTACCGGTTCCAATGTGACAGGATCTACTATTTCCACTATGTAGTTGTCTTCCCATATATGTAATCCGTTCTGTTCCTGACACTCTATAGCCACACCCGGACCGCACATTTCGCTCATACCGAAATTGTTGTATGCTTTGGCTCCCCAAATCTCTTCAATACGTTTGCGCTGAGCATCTGAATGTGGTTCTGCGCCAATAATCAGAGTGTGTACGGTGGTATCGGCAGGGTTAATACCCTCTTCCTGGAATGCTGCTGCCAGACGTGTGGCATAGCTTGGAATACAGTGAAGTGCGGTGGTGCCAAAGTCCATAATGAACTTAACGTGGCGTTTGCTGTTACCAGCACCTGCAGGAACTGTCAGTGCGCCCAGACGTTCAGAAGCGTATTGTATTCCCAATCCGCCGGTAAACATTCCGTAACCGGATGTATTCTGTATAATATCACTGCTTCTTAAACCTATGGTGTACATGGAACGTGCCATGGCGTCTGCCCACTGTTCAATGTCGCGTTGTGAATGTAAAATAACTGTTGGGTTACCTGTAGTTCCACTTGAAGAGTGTAGTCTTACCACTTTTTTTAATGGAACCGATGCCAAACCGAATGGGTAGTTTTCGCGAAGATCGTTCTTGGTTGTGAACGGGAATCTTCTTATGTCTTCAACAGACTTTATGTTTTCCGGTGTAATATTGCGTTCTTTCAATATAGGTGCGTAGAAATTGCTTCCCATTGCTATCTCTACTGTCTTTTTAAGACGCTCTACCTGAAACTGCTCCAGCTGTTTGCGGGGCATTGTTTCAATCTCTTCATTCCAATATTTATTGCTCATATCTTTATTGTATTTACTTACCTTATTTATATAAAAAGACCTGTCTTTGTGGGACAGGTCTTAACTATGCTTTATCAACTACATAACGACTCGCCCCACTTGTTAAGTGCGGTAATAATAGTAACAATAATAACCGTATGTATGTTGTAAATTCATCTTGTTTCAATAATTACAATACAAAAGTAGGTACAATATTTATAGATGCAAAGTTTTTGTGCATTTTTTTGCATAATAGTAGCAAGACTTGGTAAAATTATTCCTGCCACTTGCATTTTTATGCAATATTATTGATTGCTCTCTATAAGTTGAAGTAACTTTTCTACTGCATCGGTTTCAGGAATGTTTTTCTCTATGCACTCTTTCCCTTTGTATAGACTTATCTTTCCGCGTCCTGCACCTACATAACCAAAATCGGCATCGGCCATTTCGCCCGGTCCGTTTACGATACACCCCATTATAGCTATTTTAACGCCTACCAAATGCGATGTGGCCTGTTTTATTTTTGCTATAGTCTCTTCCAGATTGTAGAGTGTACGTCCGCATCCCGGACAAGAGATATATTCAGGCTTTGTAAAACGAATACGAGCTGCCTGAAGAATGGCGTTTGCAGTATCGGTAAGCTGTTCCTTTGATATGCTGTTGTTACTGTTTGTTATGATGAGTTCTTTTGCAAATCCATCAATAAGCAGTGCACCTGCATCCATTGCGGCTTTTAACTGTAAATCTTCCAGACAAGATTCATTATACTCTAAAAAGATGGTCTCTTCTTTAATGCCGGCTTTGGCAATGGCTCTTTTTTCTGCGCTTTCAGCAGCGTATGCAACCAGCTTTTTAGCTACAGGAATCTCTTTTTCGGGTGCTTCGGACAACGATACTCTGATAGTATCTCCTATACCTTCTGCTAAAAGTGCGCCTATACCTACAGCACTCTTTATGCGTCCGTCTTCTCCTTCTCCGGCTTCGGTAACACCTAAATGGATAGGGAATGCCATGTTCTCTTTTTGCATCTCCTGAACCAGCAGTCTTACGGTTTGCACCATAACAACTGTATTGCTGGCTTTAATGGAGAGTACCACGTTAAGGAAGTTTTCTTCTACACAGATTCTGAGAAATTCCATGCAACTTTCCACCATACCTGCAGGTGTATTTCCGTAGCGGCACATTATGCGATCCGATAATGAACCATGATTAACACCTATTCTGATGGCTGTGTTATTCTCTTTACAGATGTTCAGGAAAGGAATAAAACGGGCTCTGATTTTTTCTATTTCTGCTGCATATTCGCTATCGCTGTACTCCAGTTCTTTGAAAGTACGTGCCGGATCAACATAGTTACCCGGATTGATTCTTACCTTCTCTACAAACTTTGCAGCTACGTCGGCAACATTAGGGTTAAAGTGTACATCTGCAACAAGCGGGGTGGAATATCCTTTTTCTAAAAGCGAAGCCTTTATGTTTTTAAGGTTTTCGGCTTCTCGAGTACCTTGTGTGGTTAATCGTACCAGTTCACCACCGGCCTCGATAATGCGTATTGCCTGCTCTACAGAACCATCGGTATCGGTTGTCTGGGTGGTGGTCATAGACTGTACTCTAACAGGTGCGCTACCGCCTATCACTACATTTCCAACCTTTGTTTCCCAACTTTTTCTTCTGCTGTAAACACCCATAGCCCAAAAATTATCAGTTTGTCTTAAAATCGTATTTTATGTTGCTCAGTTCGGCGTTTGCCTTCTCAATCTTGCTCTTCAGACCATCTTTGTGGGCTGCCAGTCTTTCTGCCAGTTCTGCATCGGCCAGTGAAAGCATCTGAACTGCAAGGATAGCTGCGTTCTGTGCTCCATTTACACCTACTGTAGCAACTGGTATTCCCGGTGGCATCTGTATAATGGAGAGCATTGCATCCAGTCCATCCAGCATACCCTTGATTGGAACACCAATAACCGGCAGGGTGGTGTTGGCTGCTATAACGCCCGGAAGAGCTGCTGCCATACCTGCTGCTGCAATGATTACTTTAATGCCACGTGCTGCAGCATTTTTTGCAAAATCTTCTACTGCACTCGGAGTGCGGTGGGCTGATAGTGCATTGATTTCAAACGGAACCTGCATATCGTTCAGGAACTGTGCTGCTTTCTCCATAACAGGCAGATCGGATGTGCTGCCCATAATAATACTTACTGTTGGTTTCATATCTTTTAATTTTTTCTAAGTCTTGCAATAGGAATATCTAACTGTTCTCTGTATTTGGCTACAGTACGTCTTGCAACAATGTAACCGCTCTCTTTCAAGAATAGTGAAAGTTGTTCGTCTGTAAAAGGGGTTCTTTTGTCTTCGGTTTCTATCTTCTCTCTGATAATTCTGTGAATCTCTTTAACCGATACCTCTTCGCCGCTTTCTGTCTTTACTCCATCTATAAAGAAAAATTTCAGTGGTAGTATGCCAAAGTTTGTCTGTACATATTTACCATTTGTGGTTCTTGATACTGTAGATATATCGTAGCCTGTTTTTTCTGCAATATCTTTCAGAATCATGGGGCGCAATCTGGTTTCATCGCCGTCTATAAAAAAATCGTGCTGGAAACAGATGATAGAATGCATCACATTATACATGGTGCGTTCGCGTTGTTTAAGTGCCTGAATAAAACCTTTGGCAGCATCCAGTTTCTGCTTTATGTAGAGTGCAGTGTTGCGCTGGGCGCTGTTTTCGCTGTTGATCTGGGCATCAAGCATTGAAACAAAACTGCTGCTTATTCTCAATTCAGGTATGTTGAAATTGTTTAGAATAAGTTCCAGTTCATCTTCATTTCTTTCAATAATGTAATCGGGGATAATCTGTTGCTGTCCTTTTGAAATGGATTCGCCTAATGCACTGCCCGGACGTGGATTCAGCTTCTGAATCTCTTCAATTGCCTTATCAACATCTTCCTGGGAAACTGACAGTCTGGTGGCTATCTTTTCCCAATGTTTGTGAGTGAATTCATCAAAACAATCGGAAATAATGGCACGTTCTATCCCTTTGCATCCTTTTCTGTCCAGTTGAATTAAAAGTGATTCCTGCAGATTGCGGGCACCTATGCCGGCGGGCTCAAAATCCTGAATTATCTGTAAAACTTCCAGAATCTGTTCCGTATTTACATCCAAATATTGATAAAAGGCCAGATCGTCAGAAATGGACTGAAGCGATTTATCCAGAAATCCATCGTTGTTTAAAGATCCTATCAGATATGCAGCTATCTTTTTTTGTATATCTGTCAGCTCTCTTTCTGCCAGTTGTTCGTTTAAGATATCGTAAAAAGATTCAGATTCAGAATAGGGTATTTCCAACATCTCTCTGGCAGGCGATTTGCGACTGTCTGTGTAGAAATCTGGTTCATCGTCTTCTGAAAGAAAATCGTCGTGCGGATTTGTCTCTAAGGTTTCATCGCCATAATCGGGTTCGTCGTTTTCGTGAATAGTATCTTCAAAACCCTCTTCCAGAGCCGGATTGTCGTCCAGTTCGGCACGTACTCTGTCCTCTATCTCAATGGTAGAAAGCTCCAATAGCTTTGCCTCAAGTACCTGTTGAGGCGATAACGATTGGACCTGTACCTGAGATTGGGCTTGAGTCTGTATCTGGCTGTTCTTAAATTCCGGCATAGCTGTTTTAATAGTGGAAACTACTACCTCCTATAAATTCTCTTACCAACGATGTTGGTGGCAGATTCTGGCTTGGGATAGTGTTGAACATACTTAGTAGTTTCTTCAACTCCTCTGCTTTGGTATATTCAGGGCAGTTCTGTGGAACTTCTGAAAGTATGGGCTCTATCATGTCTTTAATTACAGCAATCTCAAAAAGTGTGGCTGAATTAAACATTACGTCGGCATTCTCCTGATAGGGGAAGATCCATTTTTCTTCTCCTGCACGAACACTTGCCCAACGTGCTATAGTATCTTTTGCAGAGAACTGACGGTACTTGTAGTCGCGTAACATACGGCGCAACAGACGGTTGTCTGTGGTAGGTATGTAGTTGTGTTTATCCAGTCTGATAGATGTTAGTGCTGAAACATATATCAGAAATTTGGCCTCTGCAGGAATTTCAGGCATTAAATCCGGGTTTAGTGCATGAATACCCTCTATAAGCAGTACATCATTTTCTCCCAATTTCAGAATGTTGCCGTTGTATTCTCTTACACCTCCTTTCTTAAAGTTGAATGTAGGAGTATTTACCTCTTTACCCGCCAACAAGTCTTTTAGCTGGCTGTTAAAGAGCTCTAAATCAATGGCATATAGTGATTCGAAATCGTAATCGCCGTTCTCGTCTTTAGGAGTTCTCTCTCTGCCTAAGAAATAGTCGTCCATAGAGAGAACTTTTGGATTGATGCCGTTTGCCAAAAGTTGTACCTGTAATCTTTTGCTGAAGGTGGTTTTGCCGGAGGACGATGGTCCGGAAATCATAATGAGTTTCAGCGAATTGTTCTTTTTGTGGCGTTCAACTATAGCATCGGCTATATGGACAATTTTATTTGATTGCAGAGCTTCTGCTATATTGATAATCATGTTTGAGTGTCCTGTTGAAGTGGCTAAATTAAGATCTCCCAATGTGGATATACCCAGAATTTTCTGCCATGAATGGAACTCATCGAAAATCTTAAACATTTTATCCTGAACGGTTCTTTCTCTTAATTGTGATGGATTTTTGCTGTCAGGAAAACGAAGCAAAACTCCATTGCCGTACAGTTCTATTCCATACAGATGAATAAAACTTGTATCGGGTGGCAGTGTGCCAAAAAAGAAATCGGCATTATCTTCTAATGTATAATATGTGGTGTAAATTTTTCCTGTGGTTTTAAGCAGGCGCACCAAATCTGTTCTGCCTTTCTGTTCCATCATTTCTATTACCACATCGGTATGTTCTCTATGTCTTACAAATGGTATGGCACTATCTATTATCTCCTGTGTGCGTTTGTTTATTGCCAATATATCGTCTTCAGTAAGTGCTCTGCCTATATGAACAGGGCAATAAGTACCCTTTGATATAGAGTTTGCCATCTCTACTTTGCCGTTTGGATAGAGTTCCTCTATAACTTTGGAAAGGATAAAGAACAGTCCCAAAAGATATGTCTTTTTGCCAATGGCCGATGTGATGTCGAAATAGTGAATATCGACATTGTCATAGAGCCTGGTGTTTAAACTTTTAGCTTTATTGTTGATAGTAGCGCACAATGGTCTGTACTTAAGATTACAATCTATGGAATAGAATATCTCCAAAAGGGACGAACCTGCTTTGACGGTCTCTGTCTTTTGGTTGTTAGTGCATGTTACCTTTATCATATACTTAAGAATAGGGTTATTATATACAAAAGTAGTTCTTTTTGATATTTTTACCATCTTTTTAATTGTAAAAAATCCTAAATGGTGTGGCATTAAACGATATGATAGTACAACTTATTGATTTTTAGGCTATCTTCGCGCTCTGAAATCCAATTATTTGGTACGGCACATTTGTATATCAAAAAAAATTAAAATATAACAAAATGAAGAAAATTAGTGTTTTTGTATGCTCAGCAGCAGTGCTGTTGGCATCTTGTGGTTCACCTAAAATGGGTAAGGTTGTTATGGAAACAGCAGTTGACTCTGTTTCATATACAATGGGTATGTCACGTTCAAATGGTTTCTTGCCATATCTTGTAAATCAGATGGGTGTAGATACTGCTTACATTGAGGATTTTATTAAGGGTTTCATTGAAGGCGCAAATATGGATGCCGATGCAGGTGCTCAGAAGGCTTATTTTGCAGGTATTCAGATTGGTCAGCAGGAACTTACAGAAGCTTTTGAAGGTCTTAGCGCAAATATGTTTGGTAAAGACAGTGGTAAGCTGATGAACAAAACCAACTATATGAACGGTTTCTTAGATGGTGTTCAGGAGAGTACTGAAATTATGACAAGAGACAGAGCAGATGCTATAACAGACAGTCTGTTCAATATTTTCTACGCTGAATCTATGGAGTCACAGTATGGCGCAAATCGTGATGCCGGTAGAGAATATCTTGCAAACAAGGCAAAAGAAGATGGTATTGTAGCAACAGGTAGCGGTCTGCTTTACAGAGTAATTAAAGAGGGTAAGGGTGCAAAACCACAGGCAACAGACAGAGTAAGAGTAAACTATCGTGGTTCTCTTATTGATGGTACTGTATTTGATGAATCTACAAAACCTATCACATTGTCACTTGCAAGTGTAATTGAGGGTTGGACAGAGGCTTTGCAGCTTATGAGCGTAGGTTCAAAATATGAACTCTTTATTCCATACGAATTAGGTTATGGCGATTCTAACAATGGTATGATTCAGCCATATTCAGCATTGATTTTTGAAGTAGAGCTGGTTGATATTGAAAAGTAATTTTACTTAATAATATTTTGGAGAGGCTGTCCACATAATTGGTCGGTCTCTCTTTGTTTTTTATCATTTTGTCAGAAAAAAGTCTGTTTTTAGAATGAAGTGTAACTAAAACTCTATATCTTTATGCCGAAATAGTGTGAAAAAAGCTATTTTGATAGTAAAAAACAAAAACAGATAAACCAAAATGGAAAAGTTAGACGCTTTGGATTATAAGATTTTGGGAATAATATCTCAGAATGCGCGTATCCCATTTAGAGATGTGGCTCAACAGTGTGGTGTTTCAAGAGCTGCAATACATCAGCGTGTACAAAAAATGATAGATGATGGCATTATAACAGGTTCGGGTTATCATGTAGATCCTATAAAGATAGGCTATTCTACCTGCACATACGTGGGTCTGACTTTAGAAAAAGGATCTATGTACAGAGATGTGGTTACAGAACTGGACCGTATTCCGGAAGTTGTGGAAAGCCATTTTACAACAGGTAGGTTTACTATGATGATTAAGCTATATGCAAAAGATAATGCCCATTTGATGGATTTAATAAATGGTGCTATTCAGGTAATACCGGGTGTTGTAGCTACAGAGACTCTAATCTCTTTAGATGAGAGTATAAATAAAGCAGTTCCTATTT
>JAFYMP010000081.1 GCA_017556585.1 Bacteroidaceae bacterium | reverse complement strand
CTGCATTCATACTTATTTGGTTTTAGTACAATCTGCAAAATTGCAAAATCAATTCAAATCGACACGCGTTTTCTTTATATGTATCTAATTATATATAAATAAGTTACAAATTAATTTTAAAAAATCTTTTGGACACTAGTGGTATTAAATATACATTTTACGCCATAAATAAAATCCATAATATCTGTTATAATTGAATCACATCTTCTATCGTTATTAGTTTCAATTGGTCTTTTGTCGGATGTGGAATTCGCGACAAACGATTGGCTTGTTTTTGAACGATTCGCTCAAAAAGGTTGCGCACATATCGGGCATTACCAAAGTTTCTATCTCTTTTGGCAGTAGCTTGGTGTATGGTTATTTGAAGTTGTACATAGGCTTCGCCTGTTATGGTATATCCGGACTTTTTTAAATTTCTTATAAAAATTTCCTGCAATTCATCAGCGGAATAATCATCAAACTGTATATAACGATTAAAACGCGATTGCAAACCGGGATTTGAGTCTATAAACTCCTTAATCTCATCGGTATAGCCTGCCAAAATCACCACTAAGCGGTCGCGGTCATCTTCCATACGTTTAAGAAGTGTGGCTATAGCTTCAGAACCATAATCATTTTGTCCACCTACAAGGGTGTATGCTTCATCTATAAATAAAACTCCATCCAGAGCTTCGTCTATCACTTTATTTGTTTTAGGCGCAGTTTGGCCAACATACTCACCTACTAATTTTGAACGATCTACTTCAACAAGATGTCCCTTTTTCAATAATCCAAGTTCTTTATAGATTCCTGCTAATATGCGTGCTACAGTTGTTTTACCTGTACCCGGATTTCCTGAAAATACACAATGATATGACACCGATGTATTTGGCAACCCCTGTTGTTTGCGCATAGCCTGAACTTTAATTAGATTACGCAAAGAATCTACATCTTGCTTAACGCGTTCCAGTCCAATCAACGAATTTAGTTCCGCAATATAATCAACATTTCTGTCATTATTATGAGGTTGTGAATTGTGTTGATGTATTGAAGATTGACTATCATTATTCTGATTACCCATATTTAAGTAATCGTTAATCAGTTCCTTGGCATATAGACAATTGCATTTGGCAGCATTCTGCAACCAAGCCACTCCATTATCTACATTCTGTTGCACATACTTACCTTCACACAGAAACTGTCCCATCAGTGCTTGTGCGAACACGTCTCCATGACGTGCCCTATCATATATCTGGTCTATTGCTTCTTTGGTCATAATTATATCACATCATTTCCAACTGTCTCAATTCAGATTGCAATTTTATAAGTTGCTGTTCGTAGGTAAATCTCAAGCGCAAAATAGATTGATATGTCAATTGAGAATTATATGAAATATCTCTTAATTTCATTATTCTCAAGTCCCAATTGATTTTTTCTATTTTAGCTTGCAACTCTTGTATTTGGCTATTCAAGGTAGCGATGCGTCTTTGCTTTGATACATCAGCACTATTTGCCATCTGATTAAAACCGATGCCCGGATTGGTGTATTGTCCTATGTTTTGTGGAGAATGCATTGGCAGATAGCAGGTTTGACATTGTCCGGTTCCCGCACAGGCTTGGCAAGTTTTTACCATGTGGGTACGACGGTCGGTAATTCTACCACTACCTGCGCATTGAGGACATCTATGAGTGCCATGACACGATGGACATTCTCCGTAGGCATAAGTTTTCATATTAGCCACCCACTCTTCTTTTATTTTACCTTTTTTGTTCAATATAACGAACTTATCGCCTTGACACCAATCCCAACCAACTGTATCGTAATCGAATCTTAATGATTTCCTTGCAGATAAGGATTGACCCGTGAAATACATAGGTTGTCTAGCACCAGAACCATCCAATATCGCCGCATCAAAACTTTCACTCGACAAAAGATTAGTACACTTCAATGTAAACGATATGGCTTTTCTTCCGCCAAGTCGCAAACTTTGTATCCAAGAAAACTCTCCTTTCAGATTCATAGTATCATTTTTAGAATGGCTTTAATCCCGTCGGTCCGCCTAAACCTGCACTACCGCCTCTTTTCGGAACATAGCATGTTTGGCAAATACCGGTACCTCCACATTGTGTACAACGTTTAAATTCCCAGGTACGTCCCGGTGGATACACATAACCCTGACCATTACAAGCCTTACATTTATGACTACCGTGACATGAGGGACATTCGCCAGGTCTATATTCCCTGAGTTGCAAAGGCCATCGTTGAATAATCTTGTCATTCTTTCCGACAATAGCAGCCCAATCGCCTTGACACCAGTTCCAATCAACCGTATCAAAATTGAATACATACGTCTCCCCGGCTCTAAATTTCAAATCGCGGAAATACCAAGGCTGTCCGCCATTAGACGAGAATATGGCAACATCAATCGTCTCACCAAACATCAAGTTGGTACATTTCAATGAAAAGGAAATGATTATACATCCTGCTAGCCGTTTGCTTTCAATTCGTGTAAAGGTTCCTTTAAAGCCCATAATTAATAATTATTATTTAATACTATCTTTTATACGCAAAAGTTCTAATATCATTCTTTTACTTTCTTCTGTGATTTGAATGGATGAAAGATGTTATACAACAAATTCTTAATGCTCAGTTTTATAAAATTATAAATACTACACAATAAACTTTTAAAGAATTGTATTATTGGATTAAAAATGCAATGTAGTATTTTATTAATAAACTGTCTTGTTGATTGAAAAATGTATTTAATTTTATCCTCGAAACTCTGCCATATTTCTTCCTCATGCCTTTTGAAATAAATATAGAAATATAGAGCAAGAATAATGCACGTTACAATATAACAAGCAATGATGGTCAAAATAATACAAAGAATCCACTGCCATAGGGTTTCCAATCCAAGAAAAAAACAAACGACAACTCCTACTACAGAAAACAACAAGGGAAGTATTATTACAGCCATTGTCAAATAATTATTTCCATCACAGCTGTTATTCTTCAATGAGGCAACAGTTGTGATGGAAGAATAAGATTTATTAATTCAGATCTTTACCTAAAATTTTTCCAATAAGTTCAACTACATATTTCAAACCATTCTGAACCCATGTGGTCAAGGTACTGATTATGTTATCAAAGAAAGTCTTAACACGTTCAAATACTTGTGGCAACACCTCTTCCAACCATGTTCTTGCACCTTCAAGAATATCACGAATCAAATCAGGATCGTCAGGGTCAATATCTTTACCTCTGCGATTAACTTCATTTTCTGCACTCATGTCAATACTTACAGCTGTTTCAATCTGATCTTCACTCCATTCTGGATGAAGTTCCTTGTAAAACTTGTACTTTGGATGATTTTTCATAATTCTTTTGGTTTTAATTAGCTTTAAAATATTTAGTTATACAATCATACACATAACTGATTCCTTTATGAAACCAATCCGGTAAACGCTCTAAGAGATGAGCGAAAAATTTGGCCACTTTTTCAAATATATGTGGCAACACTTCAATTAACCATTCTTGGGCTTTTTCCAACACTAATTTTATAAACTCCTCTGTAGGATTTACATTAGAATCATTGGATACTTCATTCTCAGCACTAATGAGAATACTTACCTGTGTCCAAATCTGTTCATCTGTCCAATCAGGATGTTCTTTCTTAATCTGTGCGAATAATTCTTCTTTTGTCATATTTTTACTTTTTAAAATAGTTCACCTATCCATTTAATAATTTTATCCCACGTTGTCACTACTGTATTTGTTAAACGATTTATTATAGTGGTAAAACCATTTTTAACTTTTTCAAAGATTCGCGGGAATTCTCGAGACATATATTCAGCTGCCTTTTGAAACATCTCACGAATCTGTTCAATGATAGTTCCTCCTGGAGGTTTAATTTCACTAACCATAACCATCGTCATTATTTGCGTATGAGACCATTCCGGATGTAAATCACGATAGAAATCGTATGTTTTGCGCCCTTTCTTAGTAAGTTTGTTATATTCTTTTAATTCTTCTTGTGTCATATTGCAATCTTTTATTTATTGTTCATATAACGTTCTAATCCCATCACACCGGTCCAAATCCAACCTCTTTTTCCTGCTTTGGTAATAGCTTTGAGAAAAGTGCCTAAATTGTACTCATAATTTGCAGAATAGAACACTACTTGATCTGGTCTTAGCGCATTACTATTTTGTATCAAAACAAGATTCTCATCTACCAGTTTTTCATAAATATCCATCTTTTTCTTATGAATACATCCCCAAAGCTTTTCACTTGGTTCATTCCTGAAATCGTCCCACTGTAATTCAGGATCATCGGGATTAATAGATTCGCCTATGATGTCAACCTTGTTTACAGCAATGATAAGATTATCTTTAACACTATTGGCATTACATATAGGAAGCACCACTTCTTTCAAGATTTTGCAATCATCACCAATATTGCGTGAGTTAGCTTTTATTACATACACAATAACATCGCATTGTGGTAATACTTCTTTGTACATCTCTTCATACACCTTGTCGCGACTTCTACTTTGAAGCAAGCCCGGCATATCATAGATTGACAGATTGAAACCATCTCTCATGTGGAAAACCTTTTCTATGATTTCCGTGGTTCCTTCTTTGATGTCTGATACGGGTAGATTAAGGCCAAAAACAGCATTCAAGGTAGAAGATTTTCCAACACCGGATTGTCCGATAATAGCTACTTTGAATGGTCTGCCAGTTATTTCGGCATCCAACTTACCAAAAACTTCTTCTTTTTCTTCTTTGCTGACACTCTTTAGTATCAGAGCAAATAGTTTTTGGATAATAAAAGAATAGTTGCTCAACTCATCTTGGTCAACCTCTTCGTGAATAGTCTTTTTCACAAATTCTTCTGGTGCAACCTCAGAAACAACAGTTTTATTTTCTTGTTCCATATTATTATGCTACTTTAAAATACGTTCTTTAAGATTCTCTATTCCATAATGATACATGGCGCATACAGGAACAATTTCAAAAGGCAAAAATTTCATCTCTTCAGAATAGTTTTTACGTATAGTTCCAAATCTTTCATCTATCAGTCTTTTACAATCATCAGAAGGGCCGTTGTTCTCCGTATCCCATGCGATATATTCTTTTTCACCAACAGCACCGGAATCAATCTTATTTAATGCAATAGTAAATCTCACATTCTCATTCTTTACGTACGGCAAAATACTCTCCAACAAATCTTGAGATGTGGAATCGGTTCTGTCCAAAGTAAGTACAAGGACGATGTGATCGGCGCGTTCAACGGCGTAATTATAGTATTCCTGATACACAGAATTGCTTGAGAACTCACCTATACCTGGTGTGTCATACACCGTAACCATCGTCATTTCATTCTCAATTTTTACAATTTTCGAAACGGAATACAACTCTTTGGTACATGAAACCAATGGATCTGTCATAAACTTCGTCCCAAATAAGGCGTTGATAAGACTACTTTTGCCATATCCGGTTTGGCCTAAAAAACATATATTATGCTGTTTCATAATTCACAATATTACATAGGAGTTACTATTCCTTTAGTTAGTATATCTTTTACAATTGTGCCATCTTCTTTTTCAAAAGTATATACCCAACAAGGTTTTTCCACTTTGTATTTGACACCTTCAATAATAGCGGAACCATCTTTTAGAGTATATGATGCCTTATTATCTTCGTTCACGCAAGTAAATGACTTACACACATCGCTCTTTACTTGCCATGATGCCAACAGACGTTTCCATTTGTTTTTCGTATCTTCGGCTGATACATATTTTTTCCACAGTTCTATCAGATGAAAGTCGTTCACAGTAACTATATACTCTGTCCACACCTTGGCATTGAAAGTATCATCATTCAAAGAACTCAATATAGGAACAAAGATTTGAATATTCGACAAGAATGCTTTTTTTGCCTGATTCTTGTTAACTATAGAAACACCCCATTCTTGCAACACTGCGACCAAATCATTTCTTACTAGAAGTTCGCTGTTCCCATGTTTTTTAACAAGTTCCTTCCACCATTTAATTAACACCTTGTTATTGAGATCAACGATTGCTTCAGTCCATTTTGAAATACTAAATTCGTACAAAATGTTTTCTGCAAGAGGTTTGAACATTTCATAATTCTCTAGGAAAATCTTCTTTGGGTCACCTTCAGCTTTATTTTTTAATTTGAAAATACCCCACACGGCTAAGGCTGCAACACCAACACCACCAATAATCAATAATACATTCGTTTCCATATTGTTATAATTATTTAAATAGTTAGACTCTGCTATTTGTAACACTCTAATTAGATGGAAAAAATTTGGATAAATTTTCTATCAGAGTATAGGAATTAATAGTGATACATTGGTAATCTTACAAAATAAACGAACTATACTTTTTTTATCAGTTTACCACTTAAACTTTATGAAAATCAAATAAAATCTTTACCACATTTAGGATTACAACAATGGTGCCTATTTATACTTTTACCCCAACTTTCAGTATTATGAAGCATTGAATGACCTGCTGCATGACCTGCCGTATGATTAAATAAGCCTACTGCCATAGATGCTACACCTGCTGTAAATAATCGTGCTCCTTGTACTAATCCATACCCAATATTACCACTAACTTTAAGTTCTGTATTATAAGAACCACAATGAGGACATTTTTTTGACATAATATTCTTATTATTACATATATTTTACGGATGAATAATTTCAACTAAATAGCATTTAGAATCCAACCATGCATTAATAAAACAACTTAATGACACCGATTGTGATGTTTCTTGATTGTTGGGGTCGAAAATGCAGATATTATCATTATTGGCATCATAAGACTCAACGACTACAGTATGATCCGCTATTTCTCCAATGTATATATCTTCTAGAACTTCTTCAATACTATCGCCATCAAATAATTCTCCACCATCTACTGCGACAATAACATCATTACCATTATTTAATGAATGAATTAGATATTCTATAGAAGCCTTTCTCTTACGCTTAATTGTAAAACCAAATTTCTTTAGGTGTTTACCAATTACAGAAAAATGTCTTCCATTTCTAATATACCACTTCTTTGTAATGGTTTCTTCTGTTAATATGTCATCATTGTATTTAATACCATGTTTTCTGAGTATATACTTTTCGCATTCTAATACACAGGATTGATTTACACTGACTTTTAAGTTTGTTGTATCTATTTTATCATTGGTTGCTTTATCCATATATAATTATTTGATTTGTGTTATTTGTTAACCAAGTTTCATGATCGTGAATTATAGTATTAAAAATACTTCATTACATCAATAAAGATATGCGAAATGCATTGGTTGTCGGATTATGAAGATACATTATACTATGTGGCATTATGCCGAAAAATCTTTCCCACAAACACAACAATGATACCCCTTCAATTCTCCAGGGTCTGTGTTATGAAGTATTGAATGTGCTGCAGCATGTCCTGCTGTATGATTAAAAACCCCAACAACCATTGCTGCTCCGGCAGCAATAGCTATGCGTCCTGTATTTAAGAGCCCACGTTTTGCGTAATTACCTATTGATATTTCTGTGTTATAAGAACCACAATAAGGACATTTTTTTGACATAATTTTCCTATTTTATTTGTTCCTATTTTTCTCTTTTGCTATCTCTTCTTTGTTCTGCTGATAAGATTCCTTGACATCTTTAATCATAGAACTCATATCTGTATTGTTTATGATATCTTTTACATTCTGTTGAACATCACTACCGGAACCAAAATCAAAAGCTCCCTTAGCTTTAAATATATTTGTGAGGAACTTTATGTATAATATTCCAGATGCGAATACTGCTATATAAGCAATGATAGCTTCTGCCGGAGCCGCTAAAAAGTGAAGTCCTGGAATAAAAGCTATTACAACAGTTGCAACCACCGCTAGAATATATGCCCCACCAGCAGCTATTATATTAGTCAACATTGCAGAAGCTAAAGATTTTAAAATATTATCAGCAATAGATATCTCTAAAATCTTGTTAATTCTCACATACATAGTCCATATTGCTGTTACTGATGCTGCAGTCAAAACAATCCCCCCTGTACCTGGAAACATTCCTGCGCCAATACCTGTTGCAGCTGCAGTAATGGCACAGGTTTGAATGGTCCTTTCAACTTTTTCAAGATGTAAATCAAGTATAATGCCTTTTGTTGCTTCTTTCAAAGCATGTAAGGCATAATGTAAATATGCACTCATAATATAATTATTTATAGATTTTATCTAAATCTTCAATAGCAACTTTCATAGTTTCTATATCAATTTCTTGTTGGATTGAATGTTGTTCAATAAATTTACCTGTAAAGAAAGATATACAACCCAACAATAATGCTGAAGCTAATTTATCATTTAGCATATACTGATAAAAATCTGTATTCTCTGAATTCAGGTATGGTAATTCTATATACCCAATACACATATCTGCTATTATTGCTGCAAGAACGAATACTATCAACAAGCCTTTTGATGATTGATGAGATATTTTTTTTGTTTCATCTGAGATGAAATTAATTCTTTTTGATGAAAGTTCTCTAGTCAGGACCATAATTTCAATAGAAATCATCATCACAGCAACAAGAAACGTATTATACCAAGACACTAACCTAGGTTCACCAACATAATTATATATCAATCGAGTAATGAAAGTTGCGAATAATAGATATATAATTAATTTCAAAATATTACTTTTTCTATTCACATTTTTATCAATGATTTTAAGGAGAATAAGTAGGAACCCGCTTATAAATATGACAACTGAAGCATTTTTTATCGTTATTTTTGACAATACTTCGTCACCGTTTAATGATAAATGTGATAACGCGTATTCCATATATATGGATTCATGTAAACAATTATTAGTAATAGAATCTATGAGGTTTATAGCATAATTTTTGACTTCTTCTGTTGTATGGTCGTTAAAAAATAAATCATTCTCAATATTAGCAGAACTATCGCTGATGATTGTATCTGAACCATTGGATATTGAGTTATTTTGAAATACTTTATTAACTAATTCACTGATACAATCGAGTATAAATATTGGGCTATTATCAGCCATTACCTTATTGACTAATTCACTGATACTATCGGTTATAGGACCATTAGATATAGAATAATATTCCATTATACTTTTAGTGACAAATTTCTCATCTTTTGCCATATTACGTCTTGCATATGCGATATATGCTCTATCTATAGAAGTGTCTTTAAGATTGTATTCAGTAGCTATCTTTTTATTTTCAATCCTAAACGCACAATTAAAGAATGTTAATATGGCACTTATAACGAAAATGTATAATGAGTACTCAAATAACTTTTGCCTATTCTTATTTATTGTTCTTTCTTTTATTTTTTTTGCATGTTTAACTGCGTTGGAAATTTCATTAGCTAATATGCCCTTAAAATCTTTTTTTGCAAGTATTTGCTGAATTTCCTCCACATCATATACATTAATTTCTTTTCTAACTGTATATTGAAAAAAAGTGTTTATTCGAAACCAAAAATTATTACTCTTCAATAAGTTTTCTTTATTTTCTGCCAATAATTTATTCCAAACAAACTCAGAGTTGGCTACCTTGAAAATTTTTAAGATGGCTATAATTGCTGAATATTCAACTGATGAAATTTGAGAATCAGCTCTTATTACCAAAAACATATCTTGTACCTCTTTTAGCCTTTCATGTCTTTTTATATTGTCTATATTCAAAAACACATTTTGACAATATGTTGGATTACTTTTTATAAGCCGATATAAAAACTCAACATACATAAAGGCTAGACAGTACATTTCTTTTAAATAAGATTCTCCACGATACCGACATCTAAACTTATATAGTTTGTAAACCTTACTATTTTCATTTAAAGGTAAAGTCTTTATATACTCTTTTTCTCTGTAGATATAGCGTAGACGAATAGAATTCTTATTTTCCTTAAAATCATCTTCTTGAAATTCAATCAAGGGAAAAAATCAGGTGTTTCAGGATTTTGTGGAGTTATTAGTATATCTAAAGATTCTCTAATAACATCTTCTTTAATACGTGCAACATCTCTTAATAGAATTTCTACTATAGTTTGTTTCTCATCTACTGATAAACTACCATCAGATGCCATCCCTAAACAACACAGACGCATCACCTTTTGTTTAATCTTATAACAAAATGAATCTAAATCAATTTTTCTTTTGATCATATAAAATTAATTTACTTATGAATATCAACTAATGTAGTCTCTTCATTGCATGACCTTTGCCGTCACAAAAACTACACTCCAATTTGTAGCCTTCATACCAATAATACCCATCTTCACAATATGGACAATCTTTAGGAATAGACAAATGTTTTGGTGCTTTAATTTTTACTTTACCATCTAATACATCATCTGTATATCTTTTTAAATCATCAACATACTGTCCTGCATTACGACAGCTGAATAATCCTAAACAACATATTAACAACACAAACATTTGCATAGAGATTATCTTATTCTTTTTCATATTAATTTAGATTATTAAAAGTAAATCGATTCAGCATTATTAGTTAACAAACTTATTTCTACATTAATATTAGCTTCTTCAAAAGACAAATCAGTTGGTTCGATAAATGTTAATGCCTTTTCTAGTTTTTCTATTTGATTTAGATGCACCTTAATAGTTTTATTGTCTTTATCAATTTCTATTTGATTTTCGGGTAGCTTATCCTGAATGAATTTTATAGCTAAATCGAATACATTACCTAATATAGCATTGGTAAAGCTATAAGACATTTCAATAGATTGGCTTGATACTTTATTAACAGCTAATAGTGCATCAGCTTTAATAGATCCAATAAATAACTCTTTTTGATATGTAATGCACAACTGTTTATCATCAACTCTTTTTATTGATAAATCTTTGTTATATTTCTTTTTTACAAAATCCAATATTTCTTTGTAAGTTACATAAACCTGCATGATCAGTTATTTTAAGTTATTATTGTTTTGAGCGCGCTTCGCGGTCACTTGTCACAGGTAATAATCAATTAGGTTTGGTTATTGGCGGTTAGCAAGTGATTCTGTAAATTTATATTTTGTTTAGTTCATTTTAGAGAACACTACAGGGATTTGTAATTTATTGTGATTATGGATATTATGTTGAATTGGTGCATCTGATTATAATGTTGGTTTATAGACATTGGAACATTGCGGTACATATAATAATTTTATACTCAATTAGTGTTATGTAAATATTATTTAACTAAAAACCTTGCTATAGATATGTCAAACGGAAATTTATTTATAAAATTTCTAAAAAAATCTATTGATTATTAAATGGTTTTTCTTTAGTTTTGCGGTTGTTTGGTTCTCTAAAATGAACTAAACACCTAATCCGTTTAAAATGGTCTGATTGGCATTGTCAATGACGATATTTTCCAACATTGCAAGATAGATACGGGTGGTTTGTTCCGAAGTATGCCCCATCCCGGCACTGATTACTGAAATTGGTATATTGTGTTTCCGTGCAGCAGTAGCCCAACTGTGGCGAGCAGTGTATGATGTAAGTGTACTCTCTAACCGTAACGTCACTGAAAGTCTGCGTAGATTTCGGTTATAGATATTTATTGCCGACTGATACTCTCTGAATGCTTTACTGTATTCAACCGACTTAAGAATCGGAAACACATAGATGGAACTGTTACGGTTATAACGTTCCATAATTGCTTTTATACAAGGTTCTATCTTTACCATCATAAGTTGTCCCGTTTTCTTTCGTTTGTAGCATATTACTCCATCTTTTATATCGTTCTTTTTTAGAAATGCTACATCAACGAACGACATTCCTCTGCAACAATAGCTGAAGATAAAAAGGTCTCGAGCCAAACTGAGTTCCGGGTTGTTATCAAGATTCAGGTTTTTCAGCTCCTTGACTACTATTTCCGGAACTGCACGTTTTCTGGTCTGGTCTATACCGGTATAAACATCAGCAAAGGGATGGCTTTGTGTTACAAATTTCTGTTTTACTGCTTGATTATACACGGTTCGCAGTATTCTCATGTAGAACGATATGGAGTTTTTTACCAACCCTTTATTTATAAGGTATGTATTGTATTGCCATATTAGTTCTTTATTTACTGCCGATACTGCTACATCCCTACCCTTTAAGAATGTGGAAAAGCTTTTCAGACACTTCTGGTAGTTTTTAGCTGTTCCAAATCTGTTTGCACTCTTTAACTGCTCTATCTGAACATTCATAAATTTCATAAATCCTATTCTCTTTCTACTCATAGCTGTATATATTATTAAAAATCACAATATAGTGTGAATTTGGTTGTAATTTTCAAAATTGATTGCTATTTTTGCGGAGAATTACCAATATATTGCGAAAATGAAGGAGTTGGGGATGGAAATAAAGCGACGCAGGCAGGTTCTTCAAATAACTCAACAAGAACTGGCCGATTTAGCAAATGTTAGTATAAATACTGTGGTTGCTGTGGAACGCGGAACAGGAAACCCCAGAATTGAAACCCTACTCTCTATTTGCAATGTTCTTGGTTTAAAAATCAGCGCAAAGATAAAGGATTGAATATATGAGACAATGCGAAGTATATCTGCACAACCTTAAAGTTGGCACTCTTTCAGAAAACGATAAGGGTGAATACACTTTCATCTATGATAAGGCATATCTGTTAAGTGATAAGTGTGAACCGGTAAGTCTTACACTTCCATTACAATCAGAACCATATCATTCGTCCTACCTATTTTCTGTATTCTCAAATATGCTGTCAGAAGGAGAAAACAGACAAATACAATCACAACTTCTACATATAGATGCAGAAGATGATTTTGGCATTTTATTAGCAACTTGTCAATTCGATACCATTGGAGCAATAACTATAAAACCTATAAATCTATGAAAGAACTAAACATTTGCCCCTCAACACTACAAGAGGGCTTTACCACCTATTCGCCAACAGCGTGTAAGGCGTTATTTAATTGTAAAACAGTATCGCATATATTTTCCGGTCCAAATCCTGAAACCGATACAATTCAAGCCAACGATGCTATCAGTAATATAGGTCGTATATCGCTTTCGGGAGCACAACCCAAATTTTCTGTTGTGGTAGATAACAATGTAATGCGATATGCCCGTAAAGGAGAAACAGGAACTTTTATATTGAAGCCTCGTCCTACAAGCTATAACATCATCAACAGAGATTATTGCGCCGCAAACGAACATGTCACTATGCAGATTGCATCTCAAGTATATGGAATTAAGACAGCTGCTAATGCGTTATGTTTTTTTGAAGATGGTACACCGGCATATATAACCCGTCGTTTTGATGTTCATAAAAATGGCAAATATAAACAGGAAGATTTTGCCGCGTTAATGGGCTATACAAAAGATAATGGAGGATCAAATTATAAGTATGATAAAGCCAGTTACGAAGATTGCGCAGAAATTATTCACAAATACACAAAAGCTGCTTTGGTGGATATTCGCAGATTCTTCAGATTGATATTATTTAACTTTGTTACTCTTAATGACGATGCACATCTGAAAAACTTTTCGCTTTTAGAACGTAATGGAGAGTATCGTTTATCTCCAGCTTACGACCTTATAAATACATCGTTACAACTGCGTCAACCTAGGATTTTCGCACTTGACAAAGGATTATTTAAGGAGGGAATGACTTTTACAGATACTCACACTGTAAGCCGTGCCGATTTTGAAGAATTTGGAAGACGTATTGGACTACCAAACAGAGTAATAAAACAGGAAATAGATATGTTTACGATAGAACAACCGTTGGTTAAAGAAATGCTAAGCAGATCTTTCTTATCGGCAGAACTACAAAAGCATTATTGGTTATCTTTCAGTTACCGTTGTTTTATGTTAAAATAGGATTGAATTTGACAGCCACGAAAAACTATATTACCTTTGTGGTTTAAAACGAACATTAATTACAGAATAGAATGAGACAGAATATGAACAGAACAAAGAAAAAGATATTTAGGTTATGGGCAGTGATGGTGTGTGTGATGGCGCTGTTTGCAGGTTGTGCCAAAACAGAATTTGAAGAGGAACTACTGTACGGCACATGGTACTGTGCCGATTACGAAGGTGGTTTCTACTACACCTTCAACCAAGACCATTCAGGCAGCTACAGAGATACAAATGGCGATGGCAAAACATACACCTGGACACTTTCAGACCAGTATTTAGATATAACTGTAAAAGGTTCCGGAGTAAATGTGGCAGCCATAGAGACATACGTTATAGAGTCACTGTCTGCCAACAAACTGGTATGGTACGACCAGAACGATCCATCAAGAACCAAATACACATACACTAAGTAATTATGAACAAAGCTGTAAAGAAAACACTTAAAATAGGCGGTATAACATTAGCATCCATCTTGGGTGTGATAATAGTTATATTCTTGTTACTCTCTTGGACTGTTTTTTCTCCCAAAAGACTAACCAAGACTGCCAATCAGGTGATAGATAAATATCTTCCTTGCAATGCAGAGGTAGATAAAGTGGGACTCTCTTTAGTTAGTTCTTACCCGTTCCTGGCATTTGAATTCTATGGCCTTACAGTTTTTGATGAAATGGAAGAGTCTGCTTCGGATACTCTACTGCATAGTGGTACATTCTATACCTTTGTAGATATGAAAGCGCTTTTAAAAGAGCGTAAAATAATAGTAGAACACCTCTTTACAAACGATTTACAGGCAAACCTCTTTATATCGGAAAGCGGAGCAACCAATTTGGATATATTCTTGCCTGCCGATTCTGCAGTAGCCGTTATAGAGCCTGAAGAAACAGAAGCATCGACCGATTTTGAACTATATGTAGATTTAAGACAGATAAGACTTCAAAACATCAGTGCTACATATATTGATA
The DNA here is from genome assembly GCA_017556585.1 of Bacteroidaceae bacterium. GTDB lineage: Bacteria > Bacteroidota > Bacteroidia > Bacteroidales > Bacteroidaceae > Colenecus. The sequence continues at coordinate 32,306 of JAFYMP010000081.1, read as the reverse complement.
ATCAGTCAAATATAAGCGCATCAATAGATGGACTTGGAATAGATGTAAGTGGCATATTGGACGGCACAGATATGCATGCATCAATCAATGCAGGCATAGATAAAATTGTTGCACAGATAGCCGATTCCACGTCAATAGACGCATCTATAGATGGTATAGAATTTAGAGGCAATGCAAAAATGGATGCCGAAAAAATAACATTGGGCGGTAATCTGAATACATCACTTATAGCAGCTGCCATAGATGATATGAATGCATCGCTAAAAAATACCGGAATGACCATAAACAATGCTGTTTATCAGACATCAAACGGAAATATTCAACTCAATGCAATTGTCAATGGTGAATCTGTAAACTTCAATGCAGATGGCATATCAGCCTCTCTTGAAGAATTCCTGATGAGTGTTGCAGATGTTACCATAAACGAAGAGATGATAAATGCCGATAATCTGAAATTTGCACTTTCAAATCTGGATGTACAGATGCAGGATTCGGTTAATGGCGATATAAACGCTGCTGTTTCCGCTCTGAACGTAGATATGTTGGCCGCAACAAATCAGGATATGAATAACATAAGCGGTTCACTATCGGCAAAAGGAGATGGTATTCAGTTCAATATGGGTGGTGCAGCACCAATGGCTGCTAATTTGAAAGATTTGTCTTTTGTAACAGATTTGTCGCTTAAAGATGACAAAATCACAGCAAACCCCTATCTTGCTACATCATCACTCCATTTTGCACTTGATGGCGATACATACGTAAACAACTGGCCTATCTCTGTTTCTCTGCCTGTTGTGGCAGATACAGCCATTACAAACATTGCCATAAACAGAGCATACGTAAAAGCCATAGATAAATGTCTGAATTTTAGTGCAAATGCAAACTTAATCAGCAATGGCGATATAAAAGGCAATGCCAATATTGAGATGCATAGCGTAGATATGATATCGCTAATGGAGATGATTCCCGAATCTTTAAAATATCTGGTAGAAGGTATAAAGCTGGAGGCATTGATGGACACAAAAATCGATATTGATGGCGGAATACTTGCTAACGGTGAAATGATGCTTAACAAAGCCAACGCCATACTTGCGTTAACCAATCTGGATGCTGCTTATAACGATTCCATATTTGCTGAATCAGGCTTTGTATGGGCAGGTATAACCTACCCCGGCAGTCAGAACAGTAAGGTGTCAGCAGACATTACGCTTAAGGCAACAGATTTGAATGCAAAGATGATAGATTCCACAAATATTGATGCATATATGAATGACTTTGTGGCAGAAATAGAGGTAGCCGACTTTATGGATACCATAACAGCCATATCGGCAAAAGCAGATATCAATGTAGCCATGCTAAAGGCATCTATGGACACCATGAATCTATATACAGAGAATGCCGCACTAAGTGCTACAGTATCGCCAAACAACAATAAAACCATGTTAATGGTAAATCTGGATTATGACAAACTGAATGCAGGTATGGGTAGTATGCTATCGGCACAGACAGGTATAACATCACTGCTTGCAATGGCTGTCTATGACGATACAAAAGAGGATCTGCTGTTGCAGTGGAATCCTGTTCTGCAGTTAAGCATGGAAGATGCCAGCTTAGATCTGCTGAAAGAGCCTGTAGAGATGCCATATCTGGAACTTGACTTCTCTCTTGGTCAGTTCAATATTAACGACAGCCGTTTGCAGATAGGCAATTCAGATATTATGCTGTGGGGTAATGTATATAATATAGGTGCATACGTAGAAAAGACCGGCATGCTGACCGGTGAACTATTCTTGGAATCCGATTATGCCGATGTAACAGAACTGCTTGCACTGATAAACGACTTTACCGTATCATCAGAAAGCGCAGATACCATAAGCAGTGTAACCGTAACAGAATCTGCCGGCAGCGATACAGTTACTATAGCAGATCCATTCATGGTACCTGAAGGCATAGATTTGACACTATACACTAATCTTTCTGAAATCAATTTCAACGACCATACATTCAATAATGTAGGTGGCGATGTTACTATTCGCGATGGAGTTATAGTGCTTCAGGAACTTGGTTTCTCATCAAATTCTGCCGAAATGCAGCTCACTGCCATATACGAGACACCTGCCCGCGACGATCTCTATGTAGGGTTGGATTTCCACCTGCTGGATATTCAGATTGATGAATTGATAGACCTTATTCCATCTATCGATTCCATTGTTCCTATGTTGAAATCGTTCGATGGCGAAGCACAGTTCCATCTGGCTGCAGAAACAAATCTGAAAGCCGACTATATGCCAAAAATGCCTACTCTTATAGGTGCAGCAGCCATAGAGGGTAAAGATTTGGTAATTATGGACAGTGAAGTGTTTGACGGCATAAAGCGCAAACTGCTAATGAGCAAGAATGCAGAAAACAAGATAGACAGTATGTCAGTTGAAATGCAGGTATTGCGTAACAAAGTAGATCTGTATCCGTTCCTGATTCACATGGACAAATATCAGGCAGTTATAGCAGGACGTCACAATATAAACAAGGATCTGGATTGCAATTATCACGTTTCACTGACCGACTGCCCGCTACCTATAAGATTAGGTGTAAATGTTGGTGGTTCGCTTAACGACATTGCAGAAAAGCCACTGAAACATATCAAGGTTGGCAAATGCCAATACAAGAAGATGTTCAAACCTGAAAAACGAGGTCTGGCAGAAGAGCGTACCTTGCAGATGAAGAAGGTAATAAGCGATACTCTGAAAGAGAATGTAAGATAAACCGAATCAGATATTCAGAACACATCCATCGTAAGCCAGGTGGATGTGTTTTGGTAAACGGGCATCCACAAAATCGTGCAGCCCTACCCTGTGACTCATGTGTACAAACCAGGTCTCTTTGGCCCCCACGCGTTCAGCAAAGTTAATTGCCTGCATCAAATTCTGGTGTGTAGGATGTTCTTTGGTATGCAGAGCATTTACTATTAGCAAATCCAGATCTTTCAGAAGTGCAACCTGCGTATCGTCTATACTCTTCATATCGGTAATGAAAGCCATAGATCCTATTCTGTAACCCAATATAGGCAGTTTTCCGTGCATTACACGGATAGGCAGTATATCCAACGAACCTACACTGAATGATTTGCCTGCCTCAATCTCCATGAGTTCCAATTGTGGTGTACCCGGATATTTATTACTGCCAAAACAGTATGGAATGCGTTGTAGAAGATGTTCTATAACAAACTTTTCGGCATATACAGGAAGCGTCTTTACAAAGCTGTACGGACGCAAATCGTCTATACCGCCTACATGGTCGTAATGTTCGTGTGTTACCAATACCGCATCAATTGTATCCACTTTATGATGCAGCATCTGCGCACGAAAATCGGGTCCGCAATCTATCAGAACATGAGTATGGTCATCTTCTATTAAAACCGATGTTCTCAATCTGATGTCTTTTGGGTTCTGCGATGTACATACAGCACAACCGCAACGCATCTCCGGTACGCCAATAGATGTTCCTGTGCCTAAAAATGTTATCTTCATTCTATATAATTTACTTCTGCATGTAATGTTATGCCAAATATCTTCTGAACATCTGCAATTACAGTATCTGCCAGATGTTTAACCTCCATTCCGGTAGCTCCGCCTCTGTTTATAAGTACCAAAGCCTGTTTCTCATAAACGGCAGCATTTCCTAACGATTTTCCTTTCCATCCGCTCTTTTCTATAAGCCAGCCTGCCGGTACTTTAATATAGCCTTCCGATGCGGGATAAGATGGAATTTCCGGATATCTGCTTTGTAATTCAACAAACTGTTCCATAGGAATGACTGGATTCATAAAGAAACTGCCGGCATTACCATATACCTTTGGATCCGGTAGTTTGGAATTACGAACTGTTATTATTGCATCTCTTATCTCTTGTAGCGATGGGTTTTCTGTAAGCACACTCTTTAATGCACCGTAGCCTATGTTAGGATTTGCTATTTTAGAAAGACGATATGTAACGTATGTAATCACATATTTACCTTTCAAACTATTCTTAAAAATGCTATCGCGATAGCCATAATTACATTCTTCATTTGTAAATATGCGTTTAGACAAATCATCTACAGATATGGCTTCAATGTTCTGCAGTACATCTTTAACCTCTACTCCGTATGCACCTATGTTTTGTACCGCACTTGCCCCTACTTCGCCCGGAATAAGAGAGAGATTTTCCACTCCCCACCAACCTTTTTCTACACAGTAGGCTACAAAATCGTCCCACACAACGCCCGAACCCACACGCACAGATACTGAGTTATCGTCTTCCGCAACTATGTCAATATCATCAATAACTGAATGAAAAACAGTGCCTGCAAAATTGTTCAGAAAAAGCAGATTGCTGCCACCGCCCATAAACAACAATGGTTTGACAGCACCTGTCAATGCACTCTTAAGTTCATCTTCGTTAGCGAACTCTATCAGTCGGTCAGCCTTTACATCCATGCCGAATGTATGCCTCTCTTTTAGCGGACAATTATCAATAATCTTCATACTTCTGCAAAATTACTATAAAGTTCTTGGCCTTGGCATATCTTTTTTTGCTAATTTTGCATTTCAAATAAAGAGTTTTTGCAAAAAATGATACAAAAGATTGATAATCTCGTTAAAGAGATTGAAGGATTGGTAGCGAACAGTGCAGAGGAACTTGAGGCATTGCGCCTGAAATACCTCAGCAAAAAAGGTATAATCAATGACCTGATGGCCGATTTCCGTAACGTGCCGGCAGAACAGAAAAGAGAGGTTGGACAGAAATTAAACCAGCTTAAGACTTTGGCTCAGGATAAGATTAACGAACTGAAGGCATCTTTTGAACAGAAGGCTGCAGTTCTGGATCGTCCCGATTTGACACGTACAGCTTACCCTGTGGAACTTGGTACACGTCATCCGCTTACTATTGTCAAGAATGAAATCATTGAGATATTCTCTCGTCTTGGTTTTGTGCTTGCCGATGGTCCGGAAGTAGAAGACGATTGGCACGTATTCTCATCAATGAACTTTGCAGAAGATCATCCTGCTCGCGATATGCAGGACACATTCTTTATTGAATCACATCCCGATATTATTCTCCGTACACATACATCATCGGTACAGAGTCGCGTAATGGAGGTTTCACAGCCACCTATCCGCATTATCTGTCCGGGTAGAGTATATAGAAATGAAGCTATCAGCTATCGCGCACATTGTTTCTTCCATCAGGTAGAGGCACTTTACGTAGATAAAAACGTAAGCTTTACAGATTTAAAACAGTTGTTGCTCTACTTTGCACAGGAGATGTTCGGCGCCGACACCAAGATTCGTCTGCGTCCAAGCTACTTCCCATTTACAGAACCATCGGCAGAGATGGATATAAGCTGTCATATTTGCGGTGGTAAAGGCTGTCCATTCTGTAAAGGTACAGGTTGGGTAGAGATTTTGGGTTGCGGTATGGTAGATCCTAACGTTCTTGAACTGAACGGCATAGACAGTTCTGTATATTCGGGTTATGCACTGGGTATGGGTATAGAGCGTATTACAAACTTGAAATATCAGGTTAAAGACTTGCGTATGTTCTCAGAGAACGATGTACGCTTCCTGAAAGAATTTGAATCGGCTTACTAATTTGAAAAAGCAGGAATTATATAATATATGCAGTTCTTATTTCAGCAAAGCCATACCGGTAGCTGAATCGGAACTGCATTTTTCATCTCCATATCAGTTACTGGTGGCAGTCATTCTCTCTGCACAATGCACTGACAAAAGGGTGAATATGGTCACTCCTGCCCTTTTTGAAGCCTTCCCCACTGTAGATGAAATGGCTAAGGCCACAGCAGAAGATATATATCCATACATTAAGAGTATATCTTATCCAAATGCCAAAGCCAAACATTTAGCACAGATGGCAGAAAAGATTGTAGCTGAATTTGACAGTAATGTACCCACATCCATAGATGAACTGACTACACTTCCAGGAGTAGGAAGAAAAACAGCCAACGTAATGCTGGCTGTAGCTTTTGGTGGTCAGGCAATGCCTGTTGATACTCATGTTTTCAGAGTAAGTCACCGTATAGGTCTGGTTCCAAAACGATGCACCACACCGCTCAGCGTGGAACGCGAACTGGTAAAGTATTTCCCGGAAGAGATATTGTCAAAAGCACATCATTGGCTTATTCTGCATGGCCGTTACACCTGTATGGCCAGAAATCCTAAATGCAGTGAGTGCGGTTTGACCGATGTATGCAAGTACTTTAACTCCAAAGTTCAGTAGATAGATACCTTTCGCCTGTATCGGGCAGTAACACCACTATATTTTTCCCTGCATTCTCGGGCTGTTTTGCCAACTGCATAGCAACGTGCATTACTGCTCCGGATGTTATTCCGGTAAGTATTCCCTCTTCTTTTGCCAAAAGACGTGCAGCTGCAAAAGCATCATCCTCTTTAACAGTTACCACCTTATCTACAATATTCATATCTAATATAGTCGGTTTGAATCCGGCACCTATTCCCTGTAATCCGTGTGCTCCGCTGCGTCCTTCTGTCAGGAATGGTGAATTAGCAGGCTCTATTCCTATGATCTGAATATCAGGATTCAGTTCTTTCAGATATTTTCCCGTACCACTTATTGTACCACCTGTACCTATTCCTGCTATGAAAATATTCACATTGCCTTCCGAATCTTTCCATATTTCAGGACCTGTAGTAAGATAGTGCGCCTCTGTATTATTGGGATTATCAAATTGTCCCATTATAATACTGCCTGGTATGGAAGCCTGTAACTCTTCTGCTTTGGCTATTGCTCCTTTCATGCCTTCAGCACCGGGTGTAAGTACCACCTCTGCTCCGTATGCTGCTACCAATTTGCGTCTCTCCATGCTCATGGTTTCCGGCATAGTCAGTATAAGGTGATAACCACGCACTGCACTAACCAATGCCAATCCAACACCTGTATTGCCACTGGTTGGTTCTATGATTGTTGCACCTGGCTTCAGCAAACCTGTTTTTTCTGCCTTTAACACCATATTAAGTGCCACTCTGTCTTTTGCACTGCCGCCCGGGTTAAATGACTCTATTTTGACCAAAATATTGGCACACAAACCATGATTATTTATGGTGTTTGCCAATCGTACAAATGGAGTATTGCCTATATATCCCAGTATATTATCTTTCATCTTTGTTACATTTTGGGCATAAAGTTAACTACATTGGAAACATATTCACAACAATTAAGGGTAAAAACACTTTTTTTGGTTGCTTTTATTCAATAATAATTGTTACTTTGCACTTGAATTACTAGAAAATGGAACAAAAAGATATTTTTAATAGTATCAGAAACGTTACAGAGAAACTCTCGACTGCCGATGTGAACATTCCATCGATATGCGAAAAGACTATTGACAGAGCAGAAATCAAAGAGGCTGTCAAGCTATTTCGTTCGGTGGTATTTGCCAATTACTTTGGCGCAGTCGATGTATCTACATCTCTGAGCAGACTCTATACACTACTTTCAAGACAGATAGATTTTATAGGTAATATATTCTGTATGAACCTGCCCGGTACAGGTCAGCAACTTGCACAGAATTTTATTGATGATATTCCGGAACTACGAAGAATACTTGGCACCGATGTAAAAGCAGTATTCGACGGAGACCCTGCAGCTGTAAGCCATGAAGAGGTAATACTCTGCTATCCTACCATTGTAGCTATGGTTCATTACAGAATGGCGCATGCACTGCATAAACTTGGTGTACCTATCTTACCCAGAATCATTACAGAATTGGCACATTCGCTAACCGGTATAGATATTCATCCGGGAGCGCAGATAGGCGAATATTTCTGCATAGACCATGGAACAGGTGTAGTTATAGGTGAAACCTGTATAATAGGCAATCACGTTCAGTTATATCAGGGCGTAACACTGGGCGCAAAGAGTTTTAAATTTGATGAAAACGGAAATCCTATCAATCTTCCACGTCATCCTATTATAGAAGATAACGTGGTGGTATATTCCAATACATCGATACTTGGAAGAATACGTATAGGTCACGATACTATAGTGGGAGGTAACGTATGGTTGACAGAAGATTTGCCACCATATTCAAAGTACTTCCAATCTAAAGGAGATAAATAACGATAAAAAAACTTGTAATTAACTAAATACAACAATTATGACAACAATTGACAACTTCAACTTTGCCGGAAAGAAGGCATTTGTACGCGTGGACTTCAATGTTCCACTGGACGAGAATTTCAACATTACTGACGATACACGTATTCGTGCAGCAATGCCTACACTGAAGAAGATAATCGCTGACGGCGGTCGTCTTATCATCGCTTCACACATGGGTCGTCCTAAAAAGAATCCGGATCCAAAGTACTCATTGAAGCACATTCTGGCTCACGTTTCAGAAAAACTTGGTGTTGAAGTTAAGTTTGCTGACGATTGTTTGAAGGCTCAGGATGCAGTTGCTGCTCTTAAAGATGGCGAAGCTCTGTTGCTTGAAAACGTTCGTTTCTATGCAGAAGAGGAAGGCAAACCACGTGGCATAGAGAAAGACGATCCTGCATACGATGCAGCTAAGAAAGAACTGAAGGCTGCCCAGAAATAGTTTGCTAAGACTCTTGCTGCATACGCAGATGTTTATGTAAACGACGCATTCGGTACAGCTCACCGTAAGCATGGTACAACAGCTGTTATTGCTGACTACTTTGATGCTGACCACAAGATGTTCGGTTATCTGATGTCTAAGGAAGTAAATGCAGTTGATAAGGTTATGAATAGCATTGTACGTCCATTCACAGCTATCATGGGTGGTTCTAAAGTTTCTACTAAGATTGATATTATTGAAAACCTTCTTACAAAGGTTGACAACCTTATTCTTTGCGGTGGTATGACATATACCTTCAAAAAGGCTATGGGTGGTACAATCGGTATGTCACTTTGCGAAGATGACAAACTGGAATTGGCTCTTGATATTATGAAGAAAGCAAAGGAAAACAACGTAAATCTGTTACTTGCTATCGATTCTGTTGTTGCTGATGATTTCTCACCAAATGCAAATACTCAGATTGTTGCTTCAGACCAGATTCCTGATGGTTGGGAAGGTCTTGACATAGGTCCAAAGACTATTGAACTCTTCAAGGAGGCAATTGTAAACTCAAAGACTATCCTTTGGAATGGTCCTTGTGGCGTATTTGAAATGGATAAGTTTGCAGTTGGTTCAAAAGCTATTGCTGAAGCTATCTGTGAAGCTACCAAGAACGGTGCATATTCATTGATTGGTGGTGGTGATTCTGTTGCTTGTATCAACAAGTTCGGTTTGGCTGACCAGGTATCATACGTTTCAACAGGCGGTGGTGCATTGTTAGAAGCTATCGAAGGTAAAGTTCTACCAGGTATAGCTGCAGTTCAGGGATAATATTATCACTTAAATATGTAGGGATGTAGAGGTTAATCTATGTCCCTACTTTTTGAATATTGGTATATAATGGGAAACAATATCAGAAATCAGGCAACAGAAATAAAGCAGTTGCTACTTGACAACAGATTAAAAGAGGCTTTGGAAAAGGCCGGCATCTTAATGGAAGGCATTACCGACTGGTCTGTAACATCACGTTACGAAGAGTTGGACATGTCTTACAAATATATGATGAGATATTTCTCAATGGGACGCCCCGACAACCAAAGAAATGCTCTTTATAATCAATTGATAAGTAGAACATTACTGTTAACCGATGATATAATGCGTCAGAGGTTACTGAAAGATGATATGTCCCTCTATTTTCAACACTCCAGACTGGAATCTGTGCGCAGAAACAGAGGTTTATCTTACTATAGAAAATCATTGGAGAGTTTTAATGAAGATACCACCCTACCCGCTTATGAACAGACCTTATCGGAACTGTTTGATTTTATCTGGACCTCTACTTTATGGAGTAATGTAGATAAAGATGAAATGATGGAGTTAATAGATTCTCCATTTGTAAAGGTTTACGATTTAGAGTTGGTTATAAGTGCAATAACACTGTCACTGATGGATAGATTCGATCCGGAAAAGTTATCGTTGCTGATTACGGCATCTAACCATATACAGGCAGAAATTTCTGTCCGTGCCACAGTGGGTATGTTATTGACCATTATCAGACACCACAATATAATTCATCTGTTTCCTGCTATAGTTTCGCAAATATCACTTCTCTCTGAAAACTCCGTCATAGAAGAACGTATTTACATTATTCAAACCATCTTATTGCTCTCTAAGGAGACTAACAAGATAGATAAAAAGATGCGTGAAGAGATAATTCCGGCTATGCTGAGAAATCCCAAATTAGGTGGTCTTTCAACAGAAGATATTGCGATTGATGAAGATGCAAATCCAGACTGGAATGAGTGGATGGAGGAATCAGGAGTAAAGGATAAACTGATGGAGATGACAGAACTCCAGATGGAGGGAGCCGATGTATATATGAGTACATTCTCTAACCTGAAGAGCTACCCGTTCTTTAGAGATATTGCCAATTGGTTCCGCCCTTTTAGAACAGATATTCCTGGAATAATAGATGAATCTTTGACACAATCCACTATAGGCAGGGCAATTACAGATAGTTATGTGTTCTGTAATTCTGATAAATACTCTTTCTGCTTTACATTCTCACAGATACCGGAATCACAACGGGGAATGCTTGTCGGGCAGATAGAAGGAGCAAACGAACTTGAACAGATAGAGAAACGGGAAAAACAGCAGCTGACCGGAAATGCAAAGTTTGAAGTGTTGGCAAAACAGTATGTTCAAGACCTGTACAGATTCTTTAAACTCTTCTCCCGACGTCATGAATTTACAGATATATTTTCAAAAGATATTCTGTTTCTACATAACAATATTCTGTCAGAATTATTAAAGAGCAATGACAAACGCAGAAGTATAGCCGAATATCTGATTAAAAAGAAGTATTATGCAGAAGGTGCAGAAATTCTTTCTGCATTGGAAACTACATATTCTCCGGCAGATATTGATTATCAGTTCTACCAGAAATTAGGCTATGCATATCAGCGTAGCAATAACTACCAGGATGCAATAGAATCATACAACCGTTCAGATATTCTCAGGCCGGACAATCTCTGGACTATGCGCCATCTGGCACAATGCTACAGATTGACAGGTCAACCTAAGGAGGCTTTGCAGATGTTGTTGGCGGTTGAAAGTTCCGAACCCGATAACATGACACTCCAGATGCAGATTGGACAGTGTTATGTGGAGTTGGGCAGTTATGAGCAGGCTCTGAATCGTTTCTATAAAGTGGAGTATATGCAACCCGATTCTGTAAAGGCTTGGCGTGCAATAGCCTGGTGCGCATTCCTTTCGGGCAACAGAGAAAAGTCTATTGAATATTACGACCGCTTGTGTACTATGCAGTCACCATCGGCACAGGATTATCTGAATGCCGGCCATTTGTATTGGGTGATTGGTGAGGTTGAAAACGCTGTATCATCATATCGTAAATGTGCAGAACAGATAGGTATAGAGAGTTTTATAGCTGAATTTGATAAAGACTTTCATCTGCTGAAAAAAAATGGAGTAACCGAAACCGATTACCCCATTATGATTGATCTTATCAGATAAACATTCTTTTAGATATTTGGTGTTTCCCATTTGTAGGTTTCTGTACAGTTCAGATTAACCAACTGGTTGCCTACCTGTACTCTGAAATCACCCTCTTCAAGTATCCATTTGCCATCGGCACCTACAAATGCAAGATCGCTTGCAGGAATAGTCAATGTAACGGTTTTTGTTTCACCTGGCTGCAATTCTATCTTATCGAATGCACGCAGACGACGTACATCAGGAGATATTGTAGCTACTAAATCGCTGCTGAAAAGAAGTACACTCTCCTTACCTGCCATCTTACCTGTGTTCTTTACATCTACTGTAAAGGTAAGCATATCATCGGCAGTAAATTCAGCATTGTCCACCTTCAGATTGCTATATTCGTATGTGGTATAGCTCTTACCATAACCAAATGCCCACTGTACAGATACCACTGCATCGTAGTTATATGCGCCTTCCATTGCATCCATCTCCTGACAAGGTTTGTAGTCATAAGTGATAAGTGAATGAACTTCCTTTGGATATGTAAACGGAAGTTTACCGCTAAAGTTTGCATCGCCATTCAGCAGGTTTGCAAGTGCATCGCCACCATAGTTACCCGGTAGCATTATATCTACAACTGCATCTGCCAATGGTTCTATTTCTGCAATAATACGTGCACGACCTTCGTTAAGAATAAGTACAATAGGTTTGCCTGTTTTTGCCAGAGCCTTAACCAAATCAAGTTGATTACGTGATAATGTCAGGTCTGAAAGGTTACCCGGAGTTTCGCAGTATGAATTTTCACCTATACAAGCTACAATTATATCAGCTTTTGCAGCAGCGCGAACAGCCTTTTCTATTTCCGGGGCGTTTTCCTGCCAGTATGAACCACGGTTGTTATATGTTACGCCCTGTTCTAAAATTACATTCTCCTTACCAAATTTGTTTACAAAAGATTCGTAGATGGTGTTGTAATCTGCAGCACATACATCGGCCATATCGCCCTGCCATGAATAGCTCCAGCCACCATTCAATGTACGCATGCTGTTGGCATTTGGACCGGTAAGCAGAATCTTCTTACCCTGAACAAGTGGAAGTATGCCGTTGTTCTTAAGAAGAACCATACTCTCTTCTGCAGCTTCTGTTGCAAAGTCAGCAAACTCCTTGCTTGCAAATTTTGGATAGTCAGCAGGATCGGTCAGCAGTTTATCAAACAGTCCCAATCTGTACTTCAAACGCAACACACGTCTTACTGCATCGTCAATACGGCTCATTGGAACTTCACCTTCGTTTACAAGTTCTAACAGCAAGTCACAGAAATCGGTGCTGTATGGGTCCATAGACATATCAATACCTGCATTGATAGCCATTTTAATAGCCTCTTTCTTATCTTTGGCAATCTTATCTCTCTTGTAAAGATTGTCAATATCTGCCCAGTCTGTTACTATCATTCCATCCCAACCGGTCTGCTCTTTCAACCAAACGGTAAGAAGTTCGTGGTTGGCATGTGTCATAACACCATTTATCATACCTGAATTTACCATAACAGTAAGTGCGCCGGCTTTGATTGCTGCCAAATATGGAGCGAAATGCTTTTCACGCAGTTCGTTTGGAGCTATTACTGCAGGTGTACGGTCTTTACCTGAAACAGGCACACCATAACCCATATAATGCTTTATAGAAACTGCAATATGCTGATCATCAACATTGTTTGGATTTTCGCCCTGAAAACCTCTGGTTGCAGCAGAACCCATTGCAGCATTCAGATAAGCATCCTCACCAAAGTTTTCCCATGCACGAGGCCAACGCTGGTCACGGCTCAGGTCCATTGTAGGACAGAATGTCCATGTAACGTTAGCGGAACGTGTTTCGTAAGCAGTGATGCTTGCTGCACGTGTAGCTGCATCTGTGTTGAATGTTGCAGCCATATTTATGTTTTGTGGGAACATAGTACCACCACTGGTGTATGTTGTACCATGATTCTGGTCCAATCCCATAATACATGGAATTCCCATTGATTCCATAGACCATTTTTGAATTGTGGTCATTATCTCTGTCCACTCCGTGTTTGTAGGAGGAATACTTGAAGGATTGTTCAGAATGGAACCCACTTTATATTTACCAAAGATGGTTGCCAATTTGTCTTCATCAAGTACAAACTTGCCTGTTCTGAAGTCGTTATGACCAAGATTTGTAATGTTCAATTGGGTCATCTGACCAACTTTCTCTTCAAGAGTCATCTTTTTTAAAGTAGCCTCTACTCTCTTTTCAATTTCGGTATCTCGCGGAATTACCGGTTCAACCTTCTGTTTTGATGTGCATCCTGCCAACAGTAACAGAGCCACACCAATGTTTAATAATTTTTTCTTCATATTATAATTGATTAGTTTGTCAATAGGGTGCGTAAAATTATAAATTCTTGTCATAAACTGCAAATAATACCAATATTAGTGTCACATAATATAATAAGGTGTTAATAGTTTTGAAATCCACATTATTTTTTCTATTTTTACAACCTGATAAACAAGGTCAATTGACATCCAAAATATTAATTATAAACAAATGAGAATTGTAAACATTATCAAGAAGTCACAACTTGCATTGTTGTGCGCTGCAGTTGCTACCCTGTCTTACCAGGATGCAAGTGCAAAGAAAAAGGATGCTGCAGCATCTCAGAAGTTTGTTCACACCCAGGCGGGTAACCCTTATCTTCCTTTGTGGGAGCATGTACCCGATGGTGAACCTAAAGTGTTTGAAGATCCTGATAATCCGGGAAAGTATCGTGCATACATCATCGGTTCACACGATGTTCGTTATGGCAGCTATTGCGGTCCGGATATCCGTGCATGGTCTGCTCCAGTAGAGGATTTGACAAAATGGCGTGACGAAGGTCCTATTTTTACTTACAACATTGATAATCAGTGGGACGTTATGTATGCTCCCGATTTGGTTGAAGTTAAAATGAAGGACGGTACTAAAAAGTACTATTTGTATCCACACTCACGCGGACCACGTCGTGAAGCTATGGTTTGTGTAGGCGATCGTCCTGATGGTCCTTTCACTCCGCTGAACCTTACAGAAGATGGTAGAGCTACTACTCCGGGTAGTGTTATAGGCTTTGACCCATCAGTATTTATTGAATATGTAACAGATCCTAACGATCCTGATTACGAAATCGGTTTCCGTGCATACGCATTCTGGGGTTTCCAGCACTCAACAGCTGCTCAGCTTGATCAGAATACAATGTATTCAGTTCGTCCTGGCACTAAGACTGTCGATCCATTTATCCCAGCAAGTTCAAGATACGGTGTTGTTCGCGATCCTGCAGGCACACAATATACAGCTCTTTACAAAGAGCAGAACCCTGGCGACTTCAACTTCTTTGAAGCTTCATCTATCCGTCAGGTAGGTAACAAGTATGTAATGGTGTTCTCTGGTTATTCAGGTCCTGACTATGGTCTTGGTAGCACAAACTCAGCTCTCCGTTATGCATTTGGTGATTCTCCATTAGGTCCATGGCGTAGTGGTGGTGTATTGGTTGATTCTCGCGGTGTTGTTGTTAATGAAGACGGCAGCAAGCTGATGACAGCTAATGCAGCTCACAATACACACGGAAGTATTGAATATATTAATGACCAGTGGTATGTATTCTATCATCGTCCACCACGTGGCTTTGGTAATGCACGTCAGGCAATGGTTGCTCCTATCAAGATAGAATGGGATGAAAAACCTGTAGCAGAAGGTGGTATTGTAACTATCACAGGTTACAACCCTTACGCTGAAAACGAAGAGTGGATTGCAGAGGCTGCCAATGGCGATACTTACAGAGGTGCCGAAGTAACATCAGAAGGTTTCCATATCTTTGGTCTGGATCCATACGATTACTATTCAGCTGGTTATGCTTGCTTTATGACCAACGGTCAGTCAATGCAGGACACATGGGATATGTGGGATAACAGTATGGATATGGTTGTTAACAACAGCGATATCATTGGTTTCAAATACTTTGGTTTTGGTGGACTTGACAAAGACACAAAGGGTATCAAGGCATTTAAGGGTACTGCACCAAAGAATAAGACCAAGTTCAATGTATTCCTGGCTCCTAAGACAGATGCAGCATTCAAAATCAAGGTTATGCTTGATGCTCCATGGAACAACAACGTATGGAGTGGTAAGGAAATTGGTACAATTCAGGTTCCTGCCAATGCTTCAAAGGATGTTACATGTTACACTATTGACGTTGCACAGTATGTTGATAATCTTGATGGCAAACACGCTATCTATCTGATTGCAGAAGGCGGTAACGGTACTCTGTTTGAACTTGAAGGTATTGGTTTCAGCAAAGGCAACAAGGCTTTGGTACGTCCTGTAGCTCCTACCGTTACAATTAAGGTTGGTGGTCAGGCTGTTGAAATTCCAGCTACTCCTGTTCGTTCAACAAACCGTAATGGTATTGTTGAGCCAAGTCTGTACGAAGCAAACTTTAAGCTTGCTGCTGGTGCATCTGCAGAGGTAACAGCATCGGCTGATAATAAGGCAGTTAAGTTTGATATTACTCAGATTGAAGGAAAATCAGGCACTGCAGTTGTTAAAGCTACATACAATGGTGTGGTAAAAACTTTTAACATTGTTATTGGAGAATAATTAACACACACCTTATATATAGATATGGTCTGAGATACTTTCTCAGGCCATATTTTTTTCGCGCAGATTATTATTATTATTATTATGCAACACTAATTAATATTTATAACTGATTATTTATACATTTTTGTTTGACATCTAACAAAAATATCATACATTTGCACTTAGAAATATGTTATAGTAATGATATGGAACAGATAACAGAACAAAAGAATCAGACAATCAAAGAGATGTATAGTGGCATAGGGAGATTGCTCAATTTCTCTGCCCTGAGCAACCTATACTTCTGTAGAACCCCCCAGTGGATGATGCAACGCATTCATGGGTATAAAGTAAATGGCAAACCGGCATTCTTTAAAGATGAAGAGTGTAACCAAATGGCAAATGCTTTAAGAGATATAGCTAATCAGCTCAACGAAATTGCTGATAATATTGAAAAGACAAAATAATGTATATATATTCATAAAACAAAGCGACACGAAGGTTTTAATTACTACCAAAAGACGCATAAGTAATAGAGTTGAATATTAAGTTCGACTCTATTTTTTTATAAGTACCTCTTTGTGCAAAAAAAAAAGAGACTCTGGTTTTCACCTGAATCTCTTTAGCGGAAGAAGAGGGATTCGAACCCCCGGACCCGTGAAGGTCAACGGTTTTCAAGACCGCCGCATTCGACCACTCTGCCATCCTTCCTTGCGTCCGCAAGTGCTTTCTTGCTTTTGCGATGCAAAGGTGGGGTTTATTTTTGAGAAAAACAAACAATATGCATCTTTTTTTTATATCTTCGCGTTAATTATGATTTACCCGAGCAATTTTGAAGAAAAAATAGGATTTAACGAAGTAAGAGAGATGCTCTCTAACAGGTGTATCTGCTCTTTGGGAAAACAGAAGGTTGAAGAGATGGCGTTTCTTACAGATTACGCAACAATCAACACTCTGCTTGACCAAACTATGGAATTTGTCAAGATAATCCAGGAATCCACCTCTTTTCCTGATCAAAACTACTTTGACGCAAGAGAGTCACTTATACGCATAAAAGTGATAGGTACCTGGATGGACGAAACTGAGCTACTCTCTTTATGGAGATCGTTAGAAACCATCAGTGCTATTGTTGAATTTTTAAATAAGGAGGAGAATAAAAATCTCTACCCCAACCTCTGTGTTCTTACAGAGACAGTATCAGTATTCCCTGCTATAAGCCAAAGCATAAGCAGAATGCTAACGAAATTTGGAAAACTGAAAGATAATGCATCGCCTGACCTATATCAGATAAGAATGGATTTGGCAAACACCACATTCAGTATATCCCGAATTCTAAACGGTATTCTTAAACAGGCTCAACGTGATGGTTTAGTAGATAAAGATGCATCGCCTGCCATGCGTGACGGACGTTTGGTGCTTCCTGTGGCACCCGGTCTAAAAAGAAAAATTAAAGGTATAGTGCACGACGAATCTGCGTCGGGTAAAACAGTCTTTATAGAACCGGAAGAGGTAGTTGAGGCAAACAACAAGATAAGAGAATTAGAAGCAGAAGAGAGACGAGAAGTAATACGCATTCTCACAAATTTTGCAGATTCTATTCGTCCTGACATTCCTGCAATTCTGGATTCTTACAAATTTTTGGCAGAAATAGATTTTATAAGAGCTAAAGCAAAACTGACATTAGATATAGATGCAGGTAAACCCATTTTTGAACGCAAAACAGTAATTGATTGGGTGCAGGCTGTTCATCCACTTTTAAAGCAGTCGTTAGCCAAACATAACAAGAGTGTAGTTCCTTTGGATGTTAATTTGGATTCTAAAAACAGCATATTGCTAATTTCAGGTCCAAACGCCGGTGGTAAATCTGTCTGTCTGAAAACGGTAGGACTTCTTCAATATATGTTGCAATGCGGTCTGCCTGTTCCTATGCGCCATAATAGCCATGCTGGTGTATTTAAAAGCATCTTTATGGATATAGGCGATGAACAGAGCATAGATGATGATTTATCAACCTATTCAAGTCATTTGTTGAATATGAAACAGATGATAAAATTTGCCGATAATCGCAGCCTTATATTGATAGATGAATTTGGTAGCGGTACAGAACCAAACATTGGTGGAGCTATAGCAGAAGCTGTATTGATGCGCTTTAATAAGAATAAGGTGTTTGGTATAATTACTACTCACTACCAGAACTTGAAACACTATGCTGACGAACACGAAGGAATTAAAAATGGAGCCATGCTCTACGACAGGCATCTGATGCAACCATTATACATTCTCCAGATAGGAAATCCCGGAAGTTCGTTTGCAGTGGAAATAGCCAGAAAAATAGGTCTGCCGGAAGATGTTATAGAGGATGCTTCGCAAATTGTTGGTCGTGATTATATAAATGCCGACAAATATCTGCAAGATATAGTTCGAGATAAGCGTTATTGGGAAAACAAACGTCAGAATGTTCATCAAAAAGAGAAACAGTTGGACGAACAGATAGCACGTCATCAGGCTGAATTAGACAATCTGCAAAAAGAGCGTAAGACTATTCTTAAAGAGGCAAAAGAGAAGGCCGACCAACTGCTGCAAGATTCAAATGCAATGATTGAGAATACCATTCGTACTATTAAAGAATCTCAAGCAGAGAAAGAACTTACACGTTTGGCACGTCAGGAATTGAGTGAGTTCAAAGATGCTATAGACAATAAAACAAATAGTGCAGAAGAAGATAAGATACTGCGTAAGATGGAGCAGATACGTCAAGCTCAGGAACGTAGAGCTAAACGCAAATTAGAAAAGCAAAATAAAGCTGCGCAGGAGGTTCAAACAGGCATATCTCCTACTCCGGCCATAACTACCAGACAGACTCCTGCAAAAGATTCTACAGCCTTTAAGGTAGGCGATTCTGTACGAGTTATAGGGCAAACGGTAGTTGGTGATATAGTTGCAATAAACAAGAATAATGTTACTATAGAATTTGGCAGTATTCGCAGTACGGTAAAGATGGACCGAATAGAGCATGCTGTACACAATAAAAAACAGGAAGAGAGCAACAAAAATGCTACGTATATAAGCAAATCAACCCGCGATGAGATATACTCCAGGAAGTTGGCATTCAAACCGGATTTAGATGTGCGTGGTATGCGTGGTGAAGAAGCTATACAGACTGTGATGCATTTTATAGACGATGCAACACTTATAGGAATGAGCAGAGTTCGTATTCTGCATGGTACAGGTAATGGAATTTTAAGAAATATTATAAGACAATATCTGCATACTATTCCTGCAGTAAGCCATTATCAGGATGAACATATACAGTTTGGCGGACATGGTATAACAGTAGTAGATTTAGGATAATTATGAGTACAAAATTTATAGGGCCTCATGTATCGGCAAGTGGTGGCGTTTTTAATGCTCCAAAAAATGCTGTAGATGTAAATGCCACTGCATTTGCACTATTTACAAAGAATCAACGTCAGTGGTTCAGCAATCCGCTTTCCGAACAAGAGATAACCAAGTTTAAATTAGAAAGAGAAAAAAGCGGTATAGATGCCAAATATATACTGCCTCACGATAGCTATCTTATCAATTTAGGAAGTCCTGATCCGGAAGGACTGGAAAAATCAAGAAATTCCTTTGTTGACGAAATGCAACGATGCGAACAGTTGGGACTTACCATGCTAAACTTCCATCCCGGAAGTCATCTAAAGAAAATCACTCTTGAAGAGTGTTTGGAAAGGGTTTCCGAAAGCATTAATATAGCTCTGGAAAAGACTCAGGGAGTTACTGCGGTAATAGAAAACACATCCGGACAAGGTAGTAACGTAGGTTTTGCATTTTGGCAGATAAAAAGAATTATAGATGGTGTAACAGACAAAAGCAGAGTTGGCGTTTGTATTGACACATGTCACACATACACTGCCGGATATGATTTGAAAAATAGCTACGATTCTGTGTGGGAAGAGTTCGACACAGAGGTGGGAATGAACTATCTGCGCGCCATACACCTGAATGATTCCAAAAAAGAGCTTGCCACACGAGTTGACAGGCACGATTCAGTAGGAAAAGGTTTCTTAGGTATGGATTTCTTTAAACGTATTATGGCAGACCGCAATCTGGATCATATACCGTTTATATTAGAAACACCGGATGAATCTTTATGGGCAGAAGAGATTGCTCTGCTCAAGGAATTATCGGCTTATTGATACCTATTCCATAAAGAGCAAAATCACCGCGTACGGGGTCATCGGGCCAAATCTCTTTCAAATGGTCTGTTATCTCTGACGCGGTTTTTATATCTGCGCACTTTCTTGATGTAAGTCCTAATTTAACTGACTCTTGATAAACGTGTGTATCAAGTGGGATAATCAAATCAGAAGGCGATAAGCTATTCCACAGCCCAAAATCTACAGGACTCCCTACTCTAACCATCCAACGTAAAAACATATGCAGACGTTTGTTTGCAGAAGTACTACAAACCAACGGAATGCCATTTATGCCGTTAAACATTTTGCGCAATTCCATATCATCGGCTTCAAGAGTTCCATTGCTTAACAACACTTCTCTGATTCTTTCTGTTAGAGATAAAAAGTCTGACCACTTATAGAATCTGTACAATGTATTGTTTTCACTATCTATGAGTGAACTATATCCCTTGTCTATTATAAAACTGTACGGACCACCTAAACTATCCATTGTTTTGTGCAGGTGGTCCAATATATTCAGAAACACCTTTCTACTACCGTAAGCCATCCATGCAGATATAAAAGCAGAAACCTCTATATCTTCCCTACTACTATATTTATGTGGGAATTGTATAGGATCTGCTCCTATAAAATCTGCTGTTTCATATTGAGTAGCAGCATCATTCAGCAGTTGTTTCAGGCTGTTCTTCATTATTAATACCTTTCTGTTTTAAGTACTCTGAAGGTGTAATACCAAAGAAAGATTTAAACGTAGTTGAGAAGTGAGTCTGCGAAGAGAATCCAACTTCGTATGCTATTTCAGAGATGTTTGCACTTAAAGTTTTGTTCAACAACACCTTGGCCTGTTGCATTCTGATATTTTGAATGAAGCGGGCCGGTGAGAAACCTGTAATATCTTTAATTTTTCTATTCAGTTTACTCTTGCTAACTCTAAGATCTCTCATCATCTGTTCAACATTGAATTCACTATTTGAGAGATTCTTATTGATCAGGTCAACAACCTGTTTCATAAACTGTTCATCGGTAGATTCTATATGCACACTTTCCACTATGGTCTTCTGTTCTTGATTACCGGAGAATTTACCCTTCATAATAAGTCGGTTGCTTATAAGATTGGCTGCCGTAGATTTAAGTTCATTCATATAGAATGGTTTTGGCAGATATGCATCGGCTCCAGTCTCAATACCCAGCATTCTATCTTGCAGTTTATTCTTTCCAGATAATACAATTACAGGGATATGGCTGGTATCTACATTCATTTTTAGTTTTCTTAATAATGTTATACCATCCATTTCAGGCATAACAACATCTGTAATCACCAAATCCGGTTTTTGAGATATTGCCATACGTAATCCTTCCAAACCATTTTTACAGGTAATAACTTTATATATGGATCTCAGATTAGTACTGATATATTCTAACATAGAATCATCGTCGTCCACTACAAGTACCTTTCTATAGTGTGATGGATTTGATTCCAACTCCATGAGTTCTGTCTCACTAAATCTCATCATAGAGAGTTCTTTTCTAACAGATTCATTGTCAATGTCAATATCATCTTCTTTTATATGTGCCTTACCTAATGGCAGACGGAAAGTAAATACAGAACCCTTTGTATCTGTTCTATTCTCTGCCCATATCTCTCCACGGTGCAAATCTATTAAAGCTCTGCAGAAATTCAGTCCAATACCCATTCCCAATGTCATAGATGTAAGAGTGTTTTGCGCTCTATAGAACCTATCAAATACTCTTGTAACATCTTCTATATCCATACCTATGCCATTGTCAGATATTGAAACTTGAGCATAGTTTCTTAATGGTCCGGATTTTGACTCATCTATTCCCACATCAAGTTTTACTTCTATAGAGCCACCATCGGATGTATATTTAAATGCATTGGACAGCAGATTCATCATCACCTTATCCAAACTATCCACATCTATATAAATAGGTAACTCCTCTACTGTATGAATATATGTAAAGTCTATCTCTCTACGTTCTGCTGTCTGTGTGTATAATTCAAAGGTACCCATAATGAAATTCACAAAATCCACCTCTTTATAATGAATATTCATCTGTCCTTCATCATACTTTCTTAAATCTAAAAGCTGATGTATGAGGCTTAGAATCTTGGTAGAACTTTTGTGCATCTGTTGCAATTGCTTATGAGTGCTAACATTCAAATCGTCCTGTGCCATAAGTTCTTCAAGAGGAGAAATAATCATGGTCATAGGAGTACAAATTTCATGAGCAATATTTGTAAATGCTTGCAGTTTAGCTTCACTTACATTCTGTTCACCACGTTTTCTAACTGCACGTATGATAAATATAATCAACAATATAATCAGTATTCCGTAAGCACAATAAGCATATATACTGAGATACCAAGGCGGAGTAACACGAATACTGAATGTTTTTACGTTTGAAAGACTATCATTCATTCTGGCTCTTACACTCAGTTTATGTATTCCCGGATTTAAATGTGAGAAGTTAATAGTATTCACTCCCGTTGGTGTTGAAGACCATTTTGCACGTGATGCATCGAATGTATATTCATAACTGATACAATCCTCTTCGCCAAAATTCAGAGTGGTAAATTCTAGTGTAATTGAATTATCTTTGTATGACAGATTGAAAAAATCTGCCTCCATAAGCGAAACCACATCAGTAAATTGGCTATTAGATATATTTGACAACAATATAGGTTCATTGTTAATGTCAAACGATGTAAGCAGTATGTCGTTCACCATTGTTGATGTATTGATATTCTTTGGGTTAAAATATGTAATACCGTTGTTGCTGGCAAAGAATATCATTCCCGAATTTGAATTACCGGCAGATACTTTATTATATGTTCTATCTCTTAAACCGGCACCTGAATAGTATCGGTCAATAGTAGATGTTTCAGGATTTAATTTATTCAGACCGGATTGGGTACTTACCCATATATTGCCATTTTCATCTTCTTCTATACCATTAATAACTTTATCGGAGAGTCCCTCTGATTCTGTATATAGCTTAATTATATCTGCTGAACGGTCAAACATCATCAATCCCATATTTGTACCAAACCAGAGTCTCTCTTTAGAATCCTCTTTTATTACGTAGCAACTGGTTGCACTAACTGTTTGACGTATTCTTGCAACATCAAGGAACCTGTTGGTTTTCAAATCGTAGCAGTCTATTCCGTTGTCATGCCCCAACCATAAGAGATCTTCATTGTCTATAAACATGGCATAAATCCAGTCGTTAGAAAGTGTGTATTCACTATCTTTTGACACCATATCGGACCATGTAGTTGTGGTTGTATCGCCTGGAATATGGCGCGTAAAGCCTTGTCCCAATTCTGAAAAATAGATATAACCATGACTATCTTCTACGATAGTATAGATTGCAGCATATTCATTTCTTATAATAGGCTCTAAATCTCCATTTTCAGTATCAAGCAGTGATAATCCACCACTGGTTAATCCCACCCAGATTTTTCCATCTTTAGATTGATAGAAACAACTGATATATGGCTGGTTTCTATTATTAATACTTACAATTCCTTCCGGATTGATGCAAGTCAAACCTTTATTGTTATATCCTATCCATAGATTTCCATTATTGTCTTGCATCAAAGCTGTCACTACACCGGATATATTCTCTTTAAAATCTGCAAACCTATAGTAGCCAAACTGATTTGTATCTCTTGTGGTCATAGCCAAACCGGACAAGAAACACCCTAACCACATGTTCCCTTGACTGTCACGATATAGAGCACTGACATCAAGATGGTCTAACTCTATGTCGCCTATAGATTGTTTAACACGTTCCAAAGTCTTGTTTTCTCTATTGTATTTGAGCAATCCGTTGCCTCGCAATGAAACATAGAGATTATACTCATTATCCATAAAGGTATGGGTAATCTCCCAAACACCTTCTTCCGGAGTTATACGTTCAAGAGTATCGTCAAAACTATCCCATAGATAGATATGATTATTGGTTGATATAAATATACCCCCTTCGTTATCTTCATTTATACTTGTAATATCTCTGTTTATAATATCACGTTTAAAGTGTGTCAAACGCATTGTTGCAGGGTCATAAATAGAGACTCCTATAGGTGTTCCTACCCAAATAGTACCATTACGATCTTCAAGAATAGTACGACACACCTCTATCTCCATCTGTTCAGTAACCTTACTCATTTTTTCAGGCTGAGAGAGATTGGCAGGACTAATTTTATACACACCTCTTCCCGATGTCGAGAAGCATATATCACCATTATTCAATTCTAATATTTTAGTTATAAATACGGTGTTATAATCTGGCATATTTACAGTATGTAGTTTTGTGTCATTAGGATATATATATTGCAATCCCTTACTTGTACCTACCCACATTATACCATTGCTATCGCAGAATAGAGTACGAATGTAGTTACTCATTAATGACAATGTGTCGTTAGGATTTTGAAAGAAATTGACAAACTCATATCCGTCATACTTATTCAAACCATTCTCTGTTCCTATCCATATAAAACCGTTTTTGTCTTCACAAATAGTCTGAAAACGATTATTAGATATATTATCTTCTGTGGTGTACCAATATGTACGTTGTGCCGATATAAGCACAACACTTAACAACATTAGAGTTAAAATTGTAAAACGCTTTACCATAAGTATATGTTTTGAGTGTAAAGTTATTCATTTTTACATATCCTTACAACATTTTTTTTAACCTTATTTTTTTGTTGTTATAATATTAGTGTTAATAGTTATACTTTTAGTAACTTTACGGACAGAAAGTATAATCATTAATCAAATTATAATTATGAAGGTAAAAAGTTTATTTTTGGCATTGATACTGCCATTATTCATCTCTGTACCTGCTATGGCAGGCAAACATTGGGTAGCTACTTGGGCAACTGCAGAACAGGTTGTTGAACCTCACAACTGCCCTCCTGCTCCATATCTGGAAAACAATTCAATCAGACAGATAGTACAGGTATCTATCAGCGGTAAGAAAATCAGATTGAAATTTTCAAATGAATTCAGCAAAGGTCCGGTTACCATTAATGCAGCCGAAGTGGCTATTGCAGCTACTGCAGGTAGCAGCAGTGATATTATTGCCGGAACAGAAAAGAGTCTTACATTCAACGGAAGCCCCTCTGTAACTATCCAGCCGGGTGAACTTGTTGTATCAGACCCTATCAGTTTTAAATTGAACAACCGCGAGAACGTAGCTATTACAATGCATTTGGGCGAAGCCTCTTCAACAAGTGTTACAGGCCATCCGGGTTCACGTACTACTTCATACATTGCAGAAGGTCAGACTTCCGATTTCAGTAATGCAACAGCTACTGCTCACTGGTATATAATAAATGCCATAGAAGTATTTGCAGAAAAGAACGCACGTGCAGTTGTTGTTCTTGGCAACTCAATTACAGACGGTCGTGGTTCAACTACAGACCAGCAGAACAGATGGACAGACAACCTTTCACGCAGACTATTAGAGAATAAATCAACAAAACGCGTAGCAGTTCTAAACATGGGACTTGGTGGCAACTGCATACTTAATGGTGGCCTTGGTCCGACCGGACGCAGCCGTTACAACCGCGACCTTTTCCAGCAGGAAGGTGTAAAATACATTATACTGTTTGAAGGTGTAAACGATTTAGGTGGTTATGGCGATGCAGTTTCAAAAGCAAAGCAGATTATAGAAGTTTACAAACAGATAATAGACGAAGCTCACGAACGTGGCATATATGTATATGGTGGTACAGTAATGCAGTTCAAGGGTAATAACTACTACAGCGAAAACCACGAAGAGGGACGCCAGTTGTTGAACGATTGGATTCGTAATGGTGGTTATTTTGACGGTCTTATTGACTTTGACAAAGCAATGGGTAGCGAAGACGATCCAGCACGTTTGAATCCTAAGTTCCTGTTTGAAAATGACTGGTTGCATCCAAATGCAGACGGTTATGTGCACATGGGCAACTGCATAGATTTGGAATTATTCTCCCGCATGGGTAGCCCTGCCAAATAAGGGCTATCCCCATTCGGGGATTGTCAAACTAAATATGTTATTATGCTTAAACTTACAAAAAAAGAGTCAATTATTGGATTAAGCCTGTTATTATTGTTTGCTACAGGCAATGTATGGGCTCAGTTTCCCGGTTTTGGAGGTGGTGGGATGCCACCCTTTGGAGGTGGATTCGGATATTTTGGACGATTTCACAGTTTTGGACCGGACGTTTCTCCAAACAATCAGAACAACCAATCATTTGGTTTTGGAATGGAAAATGAACAGGGAAACAGCGTAGAGTTCACATCGTCAAACCTGCCAATTATCATAATCGATACAGATGGTGGCAGAATTAATGCCGACAAGAAAATTACTGCAAAAATGCAGATTATTGACAACGGCAATAATAAGAGAAACAACATTACAGATTCCCCAAACAACTACAACGGACTAATTGAAATAAAACTTAGAGGTAATTCATCACTCAGTTTTGAACAGAAGCGATACACTATTGAAACTGTTGGCAGTGATGGTAAGAAGTTTGACACACCACTGTTGGGTATGCCTGCCGATAATGATTGGGTACTTCTTGCTCCATATAATGACATATCAATGATGCGCGATGTTTTTGCATTCGATTTATGGAACAAAATGGGATATTGGGCACCCAGAACCCGCTATGCCGAACTGGTAGTAGATGGTGATTATCGCGGAGTCTATATACTTACAGAAAAGATTAAGCGTAGTAAAGATAGGCTTGACATAGCAAATCTGAAAGAGGTGGATAACGAAGGTCTGGAACTGACAGGCGGATACATAATGAGAATAGATGCCTACGATGCAGACGATTTGACATTCACATCAAAAGTACCTGGTATAACCTCTATGCCGTCAATGGGCGGTGGCGGATTTATGAGTTTTGGTGGAGGAATGAATATGATGATGGGCGGTCACGGTATGAATAGTGTTGTATGGTCATACTATTCACCAAAAAAATCAAAGATTACCACCGAACAGGCAAATTATATCCACAACTATATAGACGAAACAGAGTTGGCTATTCAAGGCGATAACTTCAAAGACCCTGAGAATGGTTATGCCAAATATATCAAAACATCGTCATTCGTAGATTACTTCATCCACACTGAACTAAGTCTTAACGCTGACGGTTTTAAACGCAGTGCCTATTTCTACAAGACCAAACAGAACGAAGATGGCTCGGGAGGCAAACTACATGCAGGTCCGGTATGGGACTACAATCTGGCATACGGCAATTGTAACTTCTGTAATGCAGACCAGATTGACGCATGGGTGCATGAAGGTGGCGAAACCAATCCTACCCCGGCTATGTGGAAACGTCTTACAGAAGATCCTGCCTTCATGGATAGAGTAAAAAAACGTTGGAAAGAGTTGCGCAAAGATATACTTAGCATAGAGAGAATAAATAGTTTTATAGACTCCAATGCCAAACTGTTGGCAGAAGCACAGGAACGCCAATATGAGAAGTATGATGACCTATTGGTTCCAAAGAATTCCAACAATCAACATCAAAATGGAATGATGGGTGGATTTGGTGGAATGATGGGCGGTCCTGGTGCTGCTATGATGGGTATGGGTGGCAATAGTATATCATGGTTTGCAGCTTATCGTGTATCAAGCTATGAAGAAGAGATAGAAACTCTAAAAAAATGGTTTGCAGCCAGAATAGAGTTCCTTGATAGCCAATGGCAATAATCACACCTTATTAACGTAGAGCAGATCGCCCGACTTCAGGACTGTATTACCATTAGGTATAATACGCTTGCGACCACGCTCTATAAGAATAATTTGAGTATGTTCTTGGGTAGGATAATCCTTTAGTTGATGTCCTATCCATTTACTTTTTTCCTCAATCAGATGCTTTACAATCATTAGTGTACCATCGCTATTATTATAAGCCTGAGTACATATTATCACCTTATCACCCGATTCTAATAAAGTATTTCCATTTGGCAGAACCAGTTTACCATCTTTTTTTATAACCTGACATAGCAACATAGCTCTGGGTAATCCCAAATCCTTAACCAATTTGTTGCACCATCTATTCTCTCTGGTAATCTTAATTTCAGTAAACTGCAAATCTGTCTCATCTGAAAAGTCGGTAAATGTCTTCATAACATCGGCCTTTTCATCAATCTGTCCAAGTCTCTTTGAGACATAAGGTAACAGAGTTCCCTGTAACGATATTGACACCAGCACAATACAGAACACAACATTAAAAATATCACGTCCTACAAAAGAAGACGATGATGCCGACATAGCCATAATGGCAAATACAATAGATGCCGCTCCACGCAAACCGGCAAACGAAATAAGAAGCTGCTGTTTAAAATCATATTTGCGGAATGGAGTCAGACATAGAATTACCGATATAGGACGACTTACAAAAAGCAAAATAAGGAATATAACAGAACCATCTATCAGATTGGTCTGCAGATTAGTTGGTTTTGCCAGCAATCCCAACATAAAGAAGATGACTACCTGCATGAGACTGGTCACACCATCAAAGAAATGTACCAGTTCTTTCTTATTTCCTATAGTTTGATTTCCCAGAATGATACCAACAATATAGGCAGACAAATAACCGTTACCATTTACTGCAGATGGCAATGCGTATGAGATAATGGCTACAGCCAGAACAAACAGAGAATCGTAACCAGATGAACGGAACTTTACGTGTTTTATGAACCATGTGGCAGCCAGAGCTATACCAACACCAAAAAATGCACCGAATCCAAGCTGGGACAAAAGAGTGAGCGCTATATTTCCGGCAGATACCCCACCCTCTATGAGCGACAACATAATCACTGTCATCATATAGGAACAGGGGTCGTTTGAACCCGATTCAAGTTCCAGCAGTGAAGCTGAACCATTCTTCAATCCAAGCTTTCTGGAACGCAGAATGGAGAAGACTGATGCAGCATCGGTGGAACTCACCACAGAACCCATAAGCAGACTCTCTATCCAGTTCCAACCCAATAAGAAATGACAACACACACCTGTTATACCGGCAGTCAGCACTACACCAACAGTAGCCAGCAAACCGGATTCTATAGCCACAGGTTTTGCTGCACTCCATCTTGTACCGTATCCACCATAGAACATTATAAATATAAGTGCAACCGTACTAACACGTTCAACAACTTTGTACGAATCATCACCACCTATATCAAAGACCTGAAGACCGCCAAAGAGCATACCCAACAGAATAAATGCCAGCAACACCGGCATACCTAATCTGTTTGTTGCATTATTAAGTATTACACAAATAAAAATAATAATTGATACAAGTATAAGTGCAGAAATCATAATATTGTTTCTCTAAACAAATACAAATTATTCCAAATATCTATTTCTCAAAATATCTAGATCACTATCTGACAAATTCAACTGATTATGTAAATATGCATCCATACCACCATAATGAGTATCTATATAGTCTAAAGCCTCTTTAAACCACTTTACATTTACTCCAAAAAGGCCCTGTACAATTTCAAGTTCCAATTCTCCCTTACCCGAATCTATGACCAACTGTTTAACAGATGTCAATTCTGAAGTATAAGCTGCATTTGAATGTTCAAAATCTTCTAGAATATCTTCTCTGCTTACACCCAAAGCAGATAGTATATATGCTGTAGCAAGACCTGTTCTATCCTTGCCTTGCGAACAATGCCATAGCACTGCACTACTTTCACTGTCGTTATCAATAATGTGCCTGAAGAATTTATTGTAATTATTTTGGCTTACATCATCTGTTACGAATGGTATATAAAAACCATTTGCTAAAACTGCTGCAGAACCACTAAGCACATATTGCAACAATCTATCCTGTAAACTTGTTGTATCGCCGGGCTGTGGCTTTAACAGGTTCCACATTTCTCCATTTGTGTTTATAATGCTGAGATGGATATTTTCTGCCCCTTCAAGAGCTCTATCCGGTGCGTTTCCCACTTCGTAATGAGTTCTGAAATCAAACACTTTTGATATTCTAATCTCTTTTTCCAATATCTCTACATCTGCATCGGATGCTGCGAACAAATCGCCACAACGGAACAGCAGATTATCTTTCACTCTGCGACCGTTACATCCTATCATTCCACCCAAATGTCTGGCATTTACTATGCCGTCAAATTTTATATCTTTATGCTCCATATCTATACAAGCGGACAGGAAAACAGATTATTCTGAATTCCTGTCCGACACTGCAAAATTAGTTATTATTCTCTAATTACAGGCGATTCATCCATAAAAAGATAACTCTTCTTGTAACCACCGCAATCTACTACTATCTTTTCAAAAACAGTTCCCGGTTCAATAGGACGTACTGTTAATGTATGCTCACCCTTTGACACCTGCATTGGGAACTTGACCTTGCTCTCCACTACTCTCTTGGCCACTGTTGGGTAATAAATGGAGTAGAGATTAGCAGGATCTTCGTTCAGACGTTCGTTAAAGTTTACAATCTGTTCTTCGCCGCCATCAATACTTACAGCATAACGGTGTCCTTCAAGACGATAGAATGTAAGTGTTGAATTTACTGCAATAAGTACGTCAACAGCATCAACATCGCTTGTCAGATTAAACTTATAAGTCATGGTTGCACCATCAGGAAGCACGCTGTATGGCATAACTGCAACACCTGACAATGTACGACCCATATAAGGTATGGTTGTCCATTCACCGGCATTGCCATTTTCCTGTGCATAGAAGTGTTCAGCCTCCATGGAAACAATGCCATTCTTTTCGGTAAATACATAGCCACCAATCTTATCGGTCTCCTCCACTCTTGTCAGACGTGGCAGACGGTCTGCCGGGAAGTTGTCATTCCATGATGTATAGCCAATATGCTTCTGTGTCATCATGCCATCCCACTTACCGTTTGACATCACCTTATTGAAGTTCTTGCAGAGTTCTGCGTCACGGGCAAATGCCTCTTCACAACGATCAGCCCAGTAGTTTGCAGCTGGATCATTGTTGGCAGCAAGTTTCTGGTTCATAGCCTGCGCATAGTACATATCGTAAAGATTTGCCATAGCCTGAATTGGGAAGAGAATAAGCTGCTGATAAGCATCTTTTGCCTTTGAATCCAATTCCATGTATTGGCGCAAAGCTGCAACTTCCAAACGTGCATAATCATCGCAAACCTGTTTGAATTCACCTGTTTCAAGATTATATGTTGTAGCATCAAGCATTTCAGGAGTAATTCTACCATTATATTTGCTAACTAAGTTCAACAAACGAGCAGCCTCTTTTGCCTGATCTTCACCAAATGCCTCTTTACAGAATTCATAAACATGATCAAGCAGATTTTCTGCATTGAATTCTGTTGGGTTCCAAGCCATATCCAGGAATAGAGTAATAGGATATTCCATAGGTTTCAAATCACCTACATTAAGTACCCATATCTTATCTACACCATAGCTGTATGTAAGCTGCATCTGTTCCCACAAGTGCTGAACAGGAGTTACATTAAGCCATTTTGAGTTTCGAGGTGCGCCTACATAGTCAACATGATAATACATACCCCATCCACCCAGATGTTTCTGTTCTTCTGCATTAGGCAATCTGCGAATATCACCCCAGTTGTCATCACTAAGCAGAATAATTACATCGTCAGGAACACGTAATCCTTTGTTGTAATAGGTCTGAACCTCTTTATAAAGTGCCCATACCTGTGGAGTCTGATTTGGTTTTTTACCAGTAACCTCTTTAATTATCTGACGCTGATCCTCAAACAGCCCCTCCATCATACGTATATTGTCTTCGTCAGAACCTGCCAACTCTGCATCGCCATCACCACGCATACCAATGGTGATAATATCTTCAGTATCTTTT
>JAFYMP010000080.1 GCA_017556585.1 Bacteroidaceae bacterium | reverse complement strand
CAGGATCATCTTTGTAATGCTCTAATACCTGTTCTAACTGAGGTCTGTTACGACCGGCAGAGATTAAAGCATACTCCAAATAGTCAACATTATTTTTACAACTGCAAAATAATGAAATAAGTATAAATGAAATATAAAACAACCTCTTCATAAACTATTAGGGTTTCATTATAAGTAATATATAATCAGAATCTTCGTTTATTTGTTTTATAATCTTCTTCGCGTTATTAGTAAGTAGAGAAACTCCCTTCTCTGTTACTTTGGCATTCCAAGGATTATCTACTGTAAATACAAAACCATCATCACAAACTCCAAGGATTCTTACATCGGTATCTGTAAAAACACCGTTTGTCTCTATTCCGGCATGTTGTTCTTCGGTTTTAAGATTATAAACTGCATAATATGTACCTAAATATAAATTGATACTTATCTCAGGTATTACCTCTGAAAGAACGTATTTAAGCAGAATATGATCTTTATAGACAAAAGCACTCTGCAACTCTACTTTCTGATTTGACTCTGTATTGAATCTGAATTGCAGATTATACATACTTTGTATATCATTGACGGTATTGTTCTCATTAATATTTACAGCTACGTAACCTTTTGTAAGTATTGAATCCTGGATTTTTGATATTTTACCATCATAAGACATTGTTATAAATTCAGGTTTGGGCGGATAATCCTTTAATCTGAATTTCAATTCTCGCTTCTTACTATTTACATAAACTTCTGCACTTATTCCACTATAGTAGGAGTGATTGTGATTTTTGTAAAGTGGCACACCGGTGGCAAGGAGTTGACCAAGATCTGCAATATAGTCGCCATTCCTTTTGTATAAATATTGATTCATATACTTATTAGAACCTTTTAAAATTATGCAATGATTATCTATGTGTAATTGCTCTATTTTAGGAACTATCATGTTATTTGATTTCAACTGAATCAAATCGGCAGAACTATATATATCTGTCAACGTTGTTTCCTGTGTCTTTGGTATATCAAATGTAACAATTGTTGAATTCAATTGTTCTGACTTAACCACACAACAACTTAATACAAACAGAATTATAAACAAACTTCTTTTTTTCATATTGTCAAGTATTTATAAGTTCTTATATTCAAATTTAATGAGAAGAGTGACTCCATTGCCTTTAGCATGAAAACTTTTCAGCTTTTGAAGGTCCTCCTGACTAAACAATTTGGCTGCATTAGCCGTATATGGGTTTATATCTGTTATCTCGAATATTAGTACTCCATCTTGAGAAATATGTTTGGCAGGTAAATAACCATCTGTATTGAAAACATCACTTTTATATAACCCATTTAATATTTTGCCGGTTTGAAGGTTATAAAATGCAGTTACTAAGTGGTTCTGATAATGGTATGTAAAGGCGATAAGATTTTTATCTATCTGCAAAACTTTTTCTATATAACCGGCATAATTAGAATGAGATTTCAAGTATTTATCATATAACAATGCACTAACATTGCACAAATCGTCTTTAAAAGAATATTTACCAAAGTCAAATCTAATATATGGCTCAATAGCTTCACCCGTAATTTTATAGATTGTATCAGATGGAGTATATTGAAGATAATCTTCGCCATTCCAACTGATGACACTATGTGTGTTATTATTGTAGAATGAATGATTACGATCTTCATTTTTTACCCTATTCCAAACTGCCATTGTCATTTGAGAACTAACCCTAGAATATAATTCTATAGGTTGGTAATCATAAACATCCACAATTGTAGCCTTAGAAAGTATCTCAGATTCATGAATCTCACGAATCTCGTCAACAGGAACAACTACATTGGTTATTTCATCAGCACAAACACTAATGCTGACAAAAAATGTTGTTAATATTACAAATCTCTTCATAAGAATTTAATTAATAAAATTTTTCGCAAAAGTAAAGTAAACTAACGTTATAAACTGTATAATTTTGGCTCAAAAAAACCAAAAAAGTGTGACATAACGCTTTTATTTTAACTGCAAATTGAAAAAATATATAGAAATATTCCGATGAAATGGGGGATTTCTTCACTTTGGCTAATATCTGACAAATTTTAAGAATTAGTTTGAGTTAATTAGTAGAATCTGTTTTACAGTTTATTCAATCTTCAGGTTTGGTGTAGGTTTCGTCTATTATGTAGGGTGTTCCGCTGGCGGTCATTCCCGTTCCGCTAATGCTAAAACCTGTGGAATATGAGTTGTTGTAGAACTCTACCTGAGCACGACCAACGCTGTCTGTTACCAAATTCGGATTCCAATATAGTGTGCGGCGGTAATCAACATCACCGGGTATTGGACCATCGGGGTATTCCGGAGCGTAGAACTCTTCCGGTGGAAAATAACCCGCAAGAGTAGTGACACGTTTACTCAAATCACGCTCTTGTTTGGCAGACGGTATCAAATAATCATCTTTAACCAATATATCCATTAAGTAGAATCTGCCATTATCTGATCTCATGGAGTATATCAATGCCGGTTCAAACAAATAGCTCTTTGATTTATAAAACAATGGAATTTCATCTGCTATGGCATACATCGGAAGTGTATTTTCCGATATATTAATGCTGACTAAGTGACTTATATTTTCTAAATAAAAACCGACATTATTCTCTATCATTTTTTCTTCAGTATGAACATAAGCAAAGATGGGATAGCCATTTATTCCGTACGGAAGACAGAATTGTTTTCTTGCTGATACGCCAAGACTTTGATCTGTAGTATTACGCTCTTGATCCAAAATAGAAGATACGTTATATCCCTTATCCATAAGATATCCCAGTATGTCTGTCGGATATTCACCTAAATCAAGCATTTTCTCAACATCTTTTCTCACATTAAAGGCTTGAAATGTATTGTAGTCAAGATACTTTCTTTTGGCGTTAATATCAACGGTAGGTAACAATATGCTTTTGTCTTTCTTAATATAACTGGGAATAGAGTCTTGTTCTTTACCATCCATAACACTCATAGAAGAACTGCTTTTGCCTAATAGTGTCTCTACTCCAAATATTGGTCGTAAATCAGGGGTATAAACACGCTCTAAACGTATTTTGGCCTTATCGCTATTATCCTTTTCTTTCTTGATTACGTTCTGAGGACGCTTATACACCAGATTTATGGTAAGATCTGCAACACCATAAAAATCTTTCGTATCAAAACCAAAATAACCGGTACTATCAGTTTTATACTTGCCATATTCAATAGGTATATTCCTGTCTGTTAGTGCTAAAGCGGAATATACATCCACATCAGGCAAAAAGACATCTCTGTCTATGGAAGAAATGGTGTTTTTAAGTACCCAACCATTTATGCCCAATGTCTTTTCCAAACGTTTGGTTTCGTTAAATGGTTCTGTACCACTCATGTACTTCCAATTGTAACGTTCCCAACCTTGAACAAGCATTAACAAATCTGTATGGCGACGATGAACAGAATCGTCAGATTCAAAATAATATTCCGGATGATAAATAAAACCTTTTAAGTCTGATGAAAGCAGAAGGTTGGTCATAAGATTATCGGAATAGATGGTTCCGTATTCTTTGCTATCGCGAACAGAAAGAGCTATTCTGTCACGGAAGGGCACACCGTTCCTGTCTTGCAGTTTCAATGACATTTGCACTTTGCTAAATGGAGAAAAGTCGGTACGCAGAGTATCTATAGTTATGCTTGGTGGAGTAAATGACATATTGTAATGGAACAGGTTACGTGATGACAATATATTACCTGCTCCGCTATATAACACAAGATGGCAAACACCTAAAGGCCAACCATCGGTGTTTATAGTATGGTCATAATGTGTT
>JAFYMP010000079.1 GCA_017556585.1 Bacteroidaceae bacterium | reverse complement strand
GTATCTATTCTTACTATCTCAAAACGCTCCAATATCTCACTAGGAAGTACTATACGAGCTAATTGTTCCAATATCTTTGTTTTCATAACTACAAAGATACAATTTTGAACAAATTTACCACACCTTTTTGCTACTGAGCCATAAAAAATGGGTTATAGGAATATACACAATAATTTCCTTCTTAATTATAAGTTGTGAGCCAAAGCAATATATAGTTTCTGAGGTGACAGAGGTCGATGTGTTTGCTATGCCGGAAATTGAGCTTAAAGGAATAGCTACTAATTTAGATATAATGGGAGTGCGCGAAATAGGTATTATTGATGACTATTTTGTTGCAGCCACTACTAATCCGGCAGGTCAAATAAGGATTTTTAATAAAAATACATTCCAAGAATTAGCTATACTATGTCCGGAGGGTAGAGCAAGAGCAGATTTGATGCATCCATATTTACAACCTCTTCAACTTGTAAAAAAAGATAGCATTCCAACCTTATTAATTATTGACAACAATAGTGTCACTAAATTAATTAACCTGAAAGAGTCCATAACAGCTGGTTATGCAGTAGTAGATACAATTATTAGAGCAATTTGTGATCCTGTAAATGGATATTCACTTTATGTAGGTAATGACAAATGGTTAGATTATCATGGAGTCTATTACGATGATCCACGTGATAACATTTGTACAGTTCCTACTTTTATTGTTAGAAATAAAAATGGCAAACAGGAAATACCACTATTTGGGGATATAAAGAAGATGGAGGCGACTCCATGGACTAATGCATATTATACAGGCCAGGCATTGGCAAGACCAAGTGGTGGACAGGTTGTATTTGTGATGTATGTATTGGATTACTTTAATATATTTAATACAGATAGCATGACAGTTAAGACAATACACAACAGCAATAGTGTAACCATAGACCAACCGACTGGTATAAATGATGTTAGAAACTCACCTATTTGCTATACTTCGGTATCTGCAACAGATAATTTAATTCTAACTACCACATGGGATTATTCATACAATCAAAATGCAGATATTCCCATATCCAAGGATTATGTAAGAATATGGAATTGGGAGGGAGATTTAGTTGCAAGGTTTTATATGGATCATTGTTTAACAAGCGTCGCCTACGATGAAGAAAATATGATATTGTATGGGTTAGATTCCGGTGACGAAAAGATATATAGTTACGACATTAGTCCATATCTTTCTATTGACAAGTAAACTTTTCGTTAGAAAACTTATCTTTCTAATGCGTAAAGAGACTGACTAAAAAGTCATATTTACTTTCTCGTCAGTCTCTTTTTTTTGTACGCGATTATTCGCGACCTTATTTTACCATCCAGACATTAAGAGTTATGCCACCACCGGCACCACCCATTGCTGGAGCACATACAAACACAGCATTGTTCAACCATGCATATTTGCTATCTACAGGAGCCTCAAACTTTGGAGTAGTTCTGAAATAGAAAGATGGAGCACCATTTTCACCATTGCCCATAGATATAATACCATTGTTGCGAACATGTATATAAACACCATCATCAGTCTTAATAGAATAGATTGCTTCAATTTCTGTTCTGCCACCTTTACTTGAGAGCTGATAATCAGCACCGCCACTTATTACAGTACCCTTCATCTTTGGTCCTTCGAATGTTCCGCCGGTTATAGGCACCACATTTCTTCCACCACGTGGAGTTTCACCTACACTATAAGATTCACCCAATGCAACCTTCAACTGTACTACAAATTCCAGTTCAGGACCAGGAATATTTGCAGAAGTATTTTCCTGAGCATAACCACAAAGTGCAACAAACAACAAAGCAACACTTAACAACACTTTTCTCATAACACAAAATTTATAAAGTTAATAATCAGAAATCTCAAACTCATACAATTCCGATGGAGAATTGCGTTTTAGCGCAGCAACCTGCACGTCAACACCGGGAATAACCCCCACTCCACGCAATTCATATTCTACAGTCTTATAAGCAAGTTCGGGATGGTTATTCTCACCGCTAAGATGGCATAGCCATACATACTTTAAATCTTCTGTAATATGTTCAGCTAAAAATTTAGCCGTAGTCTTATTTGACAAATGACCTAAAGGACTGGTTATACGTTCCTTCAAAAATTTAGGATAGTGACCGCCTTTTAACATCTCTTCATCGTAGTTTGCCTCTAATATTAGATAGTTAGCCTTTTCTATGTACGATGACACCTTTTCTGTAATATGGCCCAAGTCTGTAACAAAACAGAATACAGTACCACCTACTTCAATGTGATAGCCCACATTATCAGTACCATCGTGAGGCACTTCGAATGGAGTAATTCTAAAGCCGCAGAAATCTAACGTAACATCCTTCTCTACAAAACGAACAGATGTCACCAGTTTTTCTGTCATACAGTAGTTACGGTTTATACCTTCGTGTGTAGCAGTAGTAGCATAGATAGGAATTGAGCATTTTTCCCCAAGATTACCTAATGCTTTAATATGGTCTGCGTGGTCGTGAGTAACGAAAACCGCCATAACCTTTTCAAAAGAGAGTCCCACACTTTTTAGACAACTCTTAATCTGCTTTACCGGAATACCGGCATCAATCAAAATACCATTTTCGTCGGTGCCTATATAGTAGCA
The DNA here is from genome assembly GCA_017556585.1 of Bacteroidaceae bacterium. Taxonomy (GTDB): domain Bacteria; phylum Bacteroidota; class Bacteroidia; order Bacteroidales; family Bacteroidaceae; genus Colenecus. The sequence continues at coordinate 8,571 of JAFYMP010000079.1, read as the reverse complement.
GTTTCCGCTGCTGCCACTCTGTAGGCTCATAAATCTTACCTTCATTATTATATTTATTTATTCTTACTTTCATACCAAAATGTGTTTAGGAATTAGAATGGATAACCTACCGCAAAGTGGAATGCCAAATCGCGTTTTAAGTTAGGGTTTAATATAGGATATTTCTCTTTTCCCGATGTGTAATTTGGGTTAATTGCTTTAACACCCATATCGAGTCTTACTACCAGGAAATTTGCATCCAAACGCAGACCTGCTCCGTATGAGACAGCTATCTGCTTATAAAATTCATCAAACAGGAACTGACCTCCTGGTTGATCTTCGTACTCCTTAATAGTCCAGATATTACCGGCATCAACAAACAGAGCGGCATTAAATTTCCAGAACAAATGGCTACGGTACTCTATACTTGCACCTAATTTAATATCACCCGATTGTTTTATATAGTCTATCCTCTGATCATTTCTCACATAAGCGCCAGGTCCTAATTCGCGTACAGACCAACCTCGTACACTGTTTGCTCCACCTGCAAAATAGCGTTTTTCAAAAGGCACACTATTTGAATTTAGATAAGGTAATGCTATGCCCGATTCTATGTGGAACAACAGGTTATTAGACTGATTAATACGCCAATTAAGAGTGTAGGACATATCATTCTTTACATACTGTGCAAAAGCTATGTCCAAAAATTCATACTGGCCTTCCTGATTCTTTGAAGATTCCAACAATTTAGATGCTGCATAAAGCATATTGCCTGACGTTTCCAAATTAAAACGGAAAGAATACTGAAATGGTATTACTGCATTTGTACGAGCATTAGTCAAGGCAAACTGATAACCCACTTTTGTAATAAGCAGATCTTCGTAATTATATCTCAATATAGAATGCTGTCCTGTAATAGGATCTAAATACTCTGTTTTAAACTTTGGATCAATCCAAGGCACAGTAAGATAGTTCCAATCTGCCAAATCTATTCTATGAGACTGACGCCAGTTTGGTGTCCATAAATAGCTCCATTTAGTTGTAAAAAGTATCTTCTTAAATTCCGGACGGCTCTGTACATTAGATTCCAGACTAAACTGTGTTGTTGCCTGACTCTTTCGCTGAAAATCTAATGGCACCAATGGAAGCACAAGAGAAGGAAATTCCAGATTTGCTTCTGCACCATATTCCAAATATCTGTTTCCTGTATATCCCAACGATGTAATTGCTTCATACGCTCCACGGAACTTTAAACTTAACTGTTCCGATCCACGGAAAAGATTTCGGTTAATAATAGAGACTGATGTAGCTGCACCTAAATCGCCACTGGTATTTGTACCCTCTGCCTCTAATCTGAATGAGTATTTGGGTCGCTTTACAAAAAACACAGTTGTTGCAAGTTCTTTGTTATCATCGACCGATTCAAAAACTATATTGGAATATTGATTAAAACTCAATTTTGAAAGAGTTGAATAGGTTTTTGTTATGGAATCGGTGTTATACAACATACCTTTTCTTAAAAATGAGTGGCTCAACAACGCTTCATCTTTTAATTCGGGTCTTTTTATATCGGCATTATAAAGGATATTAAATCCATCGGATTCCTGCACTTTATAATCTTTATAATTATCCAAAGAGTAGTTTGGATTGTCTGTCAAAACGTAAGTTACATCTCCTATTTCGTACTGCGTATGGCTTTCACCATCAATAAACATTGTCAGTTTAACTTTTTTGGAATTTGCCACAGTATCGGCCTGGAAGGTAATAAAACTTTTGTCGAACCTGTAATAGCCCTGTTTTTGAAGCATCTCAACTATTCTTGTTCTCTCATTATCAAGAGCAATAACATCCAGTTTCATACCTTCTTCCAACAAAGGACGTGAATTGCTGTTTTTAATTATTGAAGCTATTGTAGGATCTTCTATCTGAGCCTCTATGGTTTCTACAACAAAAGGTTTTCCCGGTCTTAATATGTATTCAACATCTATTTTTTTACCCCTTGAAGTGGTTGCATTGTAATCTACGTCAGCATTCAGATAACCAGAATTAACCAACAGATTACGCATATCACGCACAGTCTCTTTTGCATAAATTGAATCGTATATAACAGGTGCTTCACCCATTTTACCCTCTTTCCCTCCTAACAACGAATATATTCGCAATGGTACTCTGAAAAGTCCAAAAACTCTACTGTTGGGAAGCTGTTTTGATAACGATTTATACTTAGACAAATTCTGTATTTTAGCATCTTCTACCTTGACAGAGACATTTGTCAGAAGATATTCATCTTCCGGCACATACTTATAGACTGAACAGGATGACCAGCCCAGCAGAGTAACCAAAATTATCAGTATGTTATAACAAAATCTCTTCACTTTCTTAACAAAACTGCAAAAGGATAGACCATTTGCAATATAATAACTTACAAAGTTAAATAAAGTATGGGGCTATGCCAAATGTTTCAAAAAAAAAGAGTTTACTTTGTAAACTGTTAACATTTTATTATGATTAGTAAGAACGATATAAAGAATATAAAATCGCTTGCAATAAAGAAAATACGCAAGGAGAAAGGTGTGTTCATTGCAGAAGGTCATAAGATGGTAGAAGAGTTACTGAACACCATGGAGTGCACATTAATTGTATCTACACAGGAATGGGCTGAAAAGCAGAAAAGACTACCTTCTGTTAGAACAGAAATAGTTTCTGAAAGTGTGCTTAAACAGACCAGCCTGCTACAAACCCCACAAGACGTTCTTGCTGTTTTTAAAATACCAGAGTATAACTGCGGTTTAGAGATAGCCCGCACCGAACTTGTTTTAGTATTAGATGGTATTCAAGATCCCGGGAATTTAGGAACTATAGTAAGAATAGCAGATTGGTTTGGCTTAAAGCATATATTTTGCTCTAACGATACTGCAGACATATACAACCCAAAAGCCACACAAGCCACAATGGGAGCCATCTCCAGAGTACAATTACATTATATAGATTTAGCTAAAGAATTAAAACAGTTAGACAAACAGATCCCGGTTTATGGAACACTCCTGAACGGTAATGATATATACAAATCCAAACTATCCAACAATGGAATTATTATAATGGGTAACGAGGGAAACGGTATAAGTAAAGAGGTCTGTTCCTTAATAACAGACCCCTTATATATTCCCAGTTATCCTGCCGATGCTCCTACAAGCGAATCACTAAATGTTGCTGTAGCTACAGCTGTAACCTGTGCCGAATTCAGACGCAGGACTTACCGCTGACGTATAAGCGACATATCAGAAAGCACTACGCAGGCATCCTGGTTACCAATAGTATCTATATAACTTACAAAGCCGGTTAAACTATTTAATTCTACCACTGTATCTGTAACTGTCATTAGTGTTACTTCTGTAGTATGATCTAATAGTGTATCTACAGTCACCACTCTATCGGCACCATATCTTAAAGACATAGCCAAATAGACTTTCAAAGGTAGAGAATCCGGCGCCACAAACGTACTATTCACATTCCAGGTAATAGTATCTCCTTTATGGAAAGTGGTATCGGCTTTAATTGAGTAAGTCAGTTTATCCAGAAAGATAGAATTAGACATTATGGCTGTGTTGTTCAGATACCATAGATCCACACTATCTCCCGATTCTACACTAAACGAACTCTTTTCTATTCTTTCAAGCAACATTGCAGCCTGATTTCTATCCTTGGTAACTCTTTCCGAGAGTTTTTCATATATCTCGGCAAACTCTTCCGGATAGCGTGTGTACCAAACCAACGAGTTATCAAACTCTTCTTTTGTAACTCCATTTTTCTGATATACCCAGTCTAAATAAAAATCACGTTTATACTTTTCTGTAGATTCCGCATCCATCAAAATAGCCTGTGCAAGATGATAATCATAGAGCACTGCCTCCATAGTTTTTGGAGGAAGTACATCGTCGGGACGGTTTACTTTACACGCCGACAATAACAAGACTATTGCAAAAAGACTAATTATCTGTTTCAGTTTCATCTGTCTGTTCTTCTGAATATTTAAGTCCCATATTCACATATCGCGAATAGAACAGCATCAGCACTATTATGCCACAAGTTATACATGAATCTGCAAAATTAAATATAGGGCTGAAGAATATGTTACCGCCTATCCACGGAAGCCAATCCGGCCATGTCCACAGCGGGAAGTAGAACATATCAACTACCTTACCATATAATACCGGTGCATATCCTTCACCAAACGGGGTGAAATGTGCCACTCCATTAGGGCCGAATGTACTTTCAGAGAAGATCTGACCATAGAAAATACAGTCTATCAGATTGCCTGCAGCACCTGCTATAACAAAAGCTATGGTAACGATATATCCCGTAGGGAACCCTTTATTGATAATCTTTATAAGATACCAAACAAAGAAGAATATCGCCACTATTCGGAAGAGAGACAGAAATAGTTTGCTTATTATCTCCATTCCGAATGCCATTCCGTTATTTTCCACAAAGAGTATATAGAACCAATTGGTTATGCGAATCTCTTGGCCAATACTCATATTTGTCTTGACTGCAATCTTTATGATTTGGTCAATTATAAGCACAGCAATGACTATAGCAGTTGCTAAACGCCCCTGACGCAGAGTTTTTTCTTTGCCCATCAATTACTTCTTGTTCTGTTTTGCTTCTATACAGAGTGTTGCATGAGGTACCGCACGTAATCTCTCTTTAGGGATAAGTTTACCGGTCTCTCTGCAAACACCATACGTTTTATTTTCAATACGTACCAATGCAGCCTGAAGCGATTGAATAAACTTCATCTGACGCTGTGCCAAACGTGTTGTCTCCTCCTTTGAAAGTGTGCTTGCGCCCTCTTCCAACACTTTATAGGTAGGCGATGTATCGTCTGTACTATTACTATCAGCATTCATCAATGACGCTTTAAGTGCTTCATAATCTCTCTGGGCCATTTCCAATTTGTCCTTGATAATAGCCTTGAACTCTTCTAATTCTTCGTCTGAATAACGTGTCTTTTCAGCCATAACTTAAAAGTTTAAGATGTCAGTAATAATCAATCCTTTTTCACAAGCACTCGCAGTGAATATTCATCGAACGACACATCTTCCACACCCTCAACTGCAAGATTCTCTACAATCTGTATATTGTTAGCCAAAACCTGTTCCTTAATCCACTCTTCGTATTCACGAATTGCAGCATCAGTAGCAGGATTTGCCTGAATTGTTATAGCTATTCGGTCTGTTATTTCCAAACCAATCTGCTTTCTTATATCCTGAATACGCTTTTTCAGTTCTCTTGCTATACCTTCACGTTTCAGTTCATCAGTAAGAGTAACGTCAAGCGCAACTGTCAATGTACCTTCGTTAGATACTACCCAACCCGGAATATCTTCACTAAAGATTTCCACTTCGTTTGCCAATATCTCTGCGGTATTTCCGTCTATATTGAAGGTGAACGAACCATTAGATTCAAGCATAGCAACATCTTCTTGCGACATAGCCTGCACTGCTGCAGCTACACCCTTCATCAGCGGACCGAACTTCTTACCCAATATCTTGAAGTTACACTTTACCTTCTTTACAAGTACATTAGTTGCACCTTCTACAAATTCAACCTCTTTTACATTTACTTCGTTTCTGATAAGTTCTTTTACCGGTTCCAAATGCTTCTTCAGTTCTTCAGTAACCGGAATAAGTATCTTCTGCAACGGCTTGCGAACATTTATCTTAACATCGTCGCGTTTACGCAATGCAAGAGTCATTGATGTTAGTTTCTGCGCAAGTTCCATCTGGGTTTCAAGTTCCTTATCCACAATGCTGTCATCGCAAACCGGGAACGAAGCCAAATGAACTGATATTGATTTATCCCTGCCTGTAGCTGCATTCAAATCGCGGAACAGCTGATCTGCATAGAATGGAGCAATAGGAGCCATCAATCTTGATACAGTTTCCAAACAGGTGTATAATGTCTGGTAAGCCGATAACTTATCCTGACTCATTACACTACCCCAATAACGCTCTCTGGTAAGATGTACATACCAGTTAGAGAGGAAGTCGTTTACAAAGTCAGTAATTCTACGACCTGCTTTTGTTGGTTCGTAATCATCAAGACTTTCGCGAACATCAGCAATCATTGAATTTAATTCACTCAATATCCAACGATCCATTACAGGACGTTCCTGAACAGGTATAGCATCTTCTGCAAATGTAAATCCATCAATATTTGCATACTGTGCAAAGAATCTGTATGTATTGTGCAGAGTTCCAAAGAATTTACGCACTACATCTTTCACGCCATCAGCATCGAAACGCAGGTTATCCCAAGGCTGAGCATTGGTTATCATATACCAGCGCAATGGGTCGCTACCAAACTCTTCAATAGCACCAAACGGATCTACAGCATTACCCAAACGTTTACTCATCTTGTTACCGTTCTTGTCCAGTACAAGACCGTTAGAGATAACTGCCTTGAAAGATTTATCTCCCTTAACCATAGTAGCAATTGCGTGCAATGTGTAGAACCAACCACGAGTCTGATCCACACCTTCTGCAATGAAATCTGCTGGGAATACACTGCCGTTATCTACTATCTCTTTATTTTCAAACGGATAGTGCACCTGAGCAAATGGCATGGCACCACTGTCAAACCATACGTCTATCAAATCAAGTTCGCGCTTCATTGCTCTACCCGATTCCGATACCAGAATTATGTCATCTACGTATGGACGATGCAGATCTATCTTATCGTAGTTTTCTGCTGTGTAAACACCCGGTTCAAAACCCTTGTCGCGGAGAGGATTGCTCTGCATTACACCGGCAGCAACAGCCTTATCTATCTCATTATAAAGTTCTTCTACAGAACCTATGCATATCTCATCTCCTTCATCGTTACGCCATATTGGTAATGGAGTACCCCAATAACGGCTACGGCTTAAGTTCCAGTCGTTAAGATTTTCAAGCCACTTGCCAAAACGGCCTGTTCCTGTTGATTCTGGCTTCCATTTGATGGTCTTGTTCAGTTCCATCATCTTCTCTTTGGCTGCGGTTGCTCTAATAAACCAGCTGTCTAAAGGATAGTACAACACTGGTTTATCTGTACGCCAGCAGTGAGGATAGTTGTGAACGTGTTTCTCTATCTTCAATGCCTGACCTGCCTGTTTCATTTTTATGCAGAGATATACGTTCAGATCTTCTGCTTTCTGTGCGGCAACTTCATCGTATTTGCCATCTACGTTAAACTTAGGATCGTACGCATTCTTAACGTATGCTCCAGCAAATTCATTGTAAAGTTCTACATCTACACAGTTCTTTACAAAGTCTGAATCTAATTCGTCTATCAACCAATATTTACCGGTAAAATCTACCATAGGACGAGTTTCCATCTTCTTGTTCACCATAAAGAGCGATGGAATACCTGCTGCCTTAGCCACAAAAGCATCGTCAGCACCAAAAGTAGGAGCAATATGTACTATACCGGTACCATCTTCTGTGGTTACATAATCACCGTGAATTACACGGAAACCGGCATCGCTAACCTTTATGTTGCCATCTTCGTCCTTGAAAACAGGTTTTACCCATGGGAATAGCTGTTCGTAGTGCATACCTACCAAATCAGCTCCCTTATATTCTGCTATAACACGATATGGTATTACCTTATCACCCTGTTTGTATGCATCCATAGGAAGTTCTGCGCCTTCGCTCTGGAAATATGCAGAGAGACGTTCTTTTGCAAGAACCAATGTTACAGGTTCTGCTGTATATGGATTGTATGATTGAACTGCAACGTAATCTATCTTGTTACCTACGCAAAGTGCTGTATTAGATGGCAATGTCCATGGTGTGGTTGTCCAGGCTGCAAAGTATGCCTTACCCCAGCCCTGCATCTCAGGTTTTGGATCTGTTATCAGGAACTGCGCTGTTACGGTTGTATCCTTTACATCGCGATAGCAACCGGGCTGGTTCAATTCGTGACTTGACAAACCTGTACCTGCTGCCGGTGAATATGGCTGAATAGTATATCCCTTGTAGAGATAATTCTTTCCATACAACTGTTTCAGCAACCACCACAATGTTTCAATGTAACGGTTATCGTATGTTATGTATGGATTATCAAGATCTACCCAATAACCTACTTTTTCTGTCAATTCACTCCACTTTTCTTTGTACTTCATTACTTCTGTACGACAGTGCATGTTGTATTCATCGACAGTTATCTTTGTTCCAATATCTTCTTTAGTGATACCGAGTTTCTTTTCTACGCCAAGTTCTACAGGTAAGCCGTGTGTATCCCATCCTGCTTTACGGTTTACCTGATAGCCATTCATTGTCTTATAACGGCAGAAACAGTCTTTGATAGTTCTGGCCATTACGTGGTGGATTCCCGGCATTCCGTTTGCCGATGGAGGACCTTCGTAAAATACAAATGATGGACAACCCTCGCGTTCTTTTACACTGCGGGCAAACAAATCTTCATTTAACCAATTTCCCAGTACATCTTTGTTTACCTGAGAAAGGTTCAGCTGATTACGCTCTGCGAACTTCTTACTCATTATAATATATTGCTATTCAATTTTTTATATATAAAACAGGGTACTAC
>JAFYMP010000078.1 GCA_017556585.1 Bacteroidaceae bacterium | reverse complement strand
AAGATGAATTAAAGCCTATATTCAAGTCCACGCCAACACAGTTTCAAACTATCATTTTTGCATCGTCTGACAATCAGAATGTCGGAGACTTTGTCGGTGACATGTCGGAGACGAAACTTACTGAGCGTCAACAGAAAATACTCAATCTTATTAAAGAATCACCGACAATTTCAGCAAAACAAATGTCGGAGACTTTGTCGGTAACCACACGTACTATAGAACGCGATCTTTCTTTGATGAAAAAAGTAGGTGTTCTGAAGCGTGAAGGTAAGGATAATAATGGAATGTGGCATGTATTTGAATCCCTAAAATAAATTCTAATAACGTCAAGATTCGTAGATTATACTATTAATAGGAATGCAAATATTGCAGATGTAAACATATTGTTTGATGATTTAAAACTCAAAGCTAAATTTATTAAATGTGTGCGATTCTTTATCGGTAACTCATTTTTTTTTCGACTTACCGATCAACTATCGCACATTTCTGAGGGTTTTATCGTAATGCACATCACCGTAACTGTGGTTACGATTGTGTAAAATCTTACTAATAAAATTATCATTCGTGCAACAAATCCATAGTTTTTATGGTTTTTGCTGCAAATAAGAATCCAGAGTTAGCAAAATCAAAATGGGGTACAGAAATATCTTTGCTCTACGAAAAAAATAGTACTTTTGGAGTGATAACCAAATAAGTGTATTCATGATGAAAAAGATATTTGCAGTTTTGGCTGTATTGTTGGGTGGATTTACCAGTGTGCAGGCCGATATTTCTGACAAGATTGTACTTAAAATAGAGGCTCCCGATGTTCAGCAGCAGACAGAGGGTGCCAGAGTGGTGGAGAACTTCAATGCAGATTGGCTCTTTCATAGAGGCGATTTGGAAACTGTTCCTACCATTATTCCTAAAGCCGATGATGAAGACTGGCAACCGGTGGATGTGCCTCATGACTTCCAAATATCACAGCCCTGGGTAGAACCATCGCCCGATGAGGTTCCAAACTATACCGATGTGGCATCGAACTTTAAGAGCATACTATCATCGCGTGCTTTCAAAGCAATGGGTATAGGATGGTATGTAAAAGAGTTTACTCCGGCGGAAAGGATGCGTGGCAAAAGAATCCTACTTGATTTTGAAGGAATAATGTATTTGGGCGATGTCTATCTGAATGGCATTAGAATAGGGGGAACCGATTATGGATATGTGGGCTTTGAAATAGATATTACAAAGTTGCTGAAATATGGAGAGAAGAATGTTATAGCAGTAAAGGCCGATACCAGTACACCGGAGACTTCAAGATGGTACACCGGTGGCGGTCTGATAAGAGATGTGAATATTATCTATACCGATGCTGAAATCTACTTTAACCGACACCCTTTGTATATAACTACTACTAATAATAGGGTGGTAAATATCAAGGCAGAGGTTATAAACCGTACCAAATCTAACAGTGTGAACCTGCACACAATTATTAAAGATCAAAATGGTATTGTGGTTTATGATAAAAAAGTGAACGCAGCCATAAATAGAAAGAATCCTGTTCACGAAATAGAGCTTGCACCTATAGAAATAGATAATCCACACCTTTGGAGTACCGTAAATCCTTATCTATATACAGCTTATGTTTATATTTTAGATGATAACTGTAATGTAAAAGATTCTGCGAAGCATCGCTTTGGTATTCGCCATGTAGAGTATTCGCCTGAATTTGGACTAAAACTAAATGGTGAAAAGGTGCTTTTAAAGGGTATTGCAAACCACCATTCGTTAGGAGCATTAGGTGCAGCTGCGTACCCAAAAGCTATAGAAAAACGTTTGCGTATGTTGAAGGATTTTGGTTTTAACCATGTGCGCTGTTCTCATAATCCGTACAGCAAATCATTTTTAGAACTGTGCGATTCTTTGGGTATTTTGGTGGTTGATGAACTATACGATAAATGGCTGGATCAGTTCTGTGGAGGCAGAAAACCATGGATGCAACTCTGGCCATACGATCTGCCTGAATGGATTAAGCGTGACGGGAATCATCCTTCTGTAATAATGTGGAGTTTGGGCAATGAACTGCAAACCTATTCAAATTTGCCTTTTGGTGATTGGGGTGTCACTCCTTATCGTATTATGAAACCTGTACTTAAAAAATATGATGATACACGTCCTATTACTGTGGCAATGCATCCGCGTGGAAGACATCAGGATACAGATTCTCTGCCGGCGCCATTGGTTCTGGAGACCGATATTGCATCATACAATTACAGATATATGTATTTTCCAGGTGATAGCAAACGTTATCCGTGGATGATGTTCTACCAAAGTGAAGCTGCAACTACTGGAACTCCGGGAAACTATTTTGAAATGAATCTGGATAAGGTTATCGGTTTGGCATATTGGGGACAGATAGACTATTTGGGAGAATCACCGGGATGGCCGGCAAAAGGATGGAAGGATGGTGTGTTCGATATATCGTTGCAACCAAAACCATCGGCCTATCTGCTTAAATCCATGTTTACTGAAGAACCTGTAGTGCATATTGGCATAGTGGATAAGGCATCGCGTGAACTGCAGTGGAATGGCATCAATGTGGCAACCGATCTGGCATCGGAAAACTGGAACAGAGAAGAGGATAGCAAGGTGGCTTTATATGTATATACCAATGCAGAAAGGGTGGAACCGCAATACCTAAAAACAAGTGGTTTAGTCCAGTCCAATTTCTATAGAATAAACTAAACTAAACCTCTGTTTTACAATGGTATCACAAATTCCCACTATAAAATTTCTTTCAATTTGTTTTAAGTTTTTTCGGGATATATGGGAACATTTACGGGAATTTATATACCTTTGCATCGTGATTAAAAAACGTATGCAATGAAAGTCTCAATCTATCTCAAAAAACAAGCATCATTGGATGATGAACTCTCCCGTTCAAACTTATGCTTTCGAGTGCGTGAGAGAAGTGTTGATATCAAGGTCGTATCCGAACTTGTAGTGTATGACAAGTATTGGGATGCAGAAGCCTTGCAATATAAACGTACGACTATTGTTCCTGTTATAGAACAGAAGCGTATTGCCGAACAAATTGCATCCGTCATTGAAGCGATAGAGAGGACTTATAGTGACAAGGCAGACAGCACCTGGCTCAAGCAGACCATAGAAGATGTGCTGCACCCTGCTATTGCATACGAACGTACTCATCCAAGTTTGCTAAAACGCATCCAGGAGTATGCCGAGAAATTTGAAGGTACAGATGGTGCCAAGCAAGCCATCCTGCGTTTTGAACGTCAGATGAAGCGTTACCAAGACTACCATCGTGATATTTTGGGAGAGCAGGATTTCACTTTATTTGTTGAGACACTCACTATCGATCAGATGAACGACTTTCGGGAATATATCAAAAGCGAATATCTTCTCCGTGACCAATATCCCGATTTCTACGCTGGCCGTTTGTATTACAACACCAAACGAAAGGAACTGTCAAATACCACTATCATCAATCTGATGAATCTCTTTTGTGTCTTCCTCCGTTGGTGCAAGAAGATGCAGTATTCTAATAATGATGTTTTT
>JAFYMP010000077.1 GCA_017556585.1 Bacteroidaceae bacterium | reverse complement strand
TTTGCTCTACCAACTGAGCTATGGCACCAACTCATTCATTGCCGAATGCGGGTGCAAATATACATATAATTCCGATAACTGCAATATTTTTCTGCATTTTTTATTCCATTGTGCAAAAAATGTGTACCTTTGCCACTGTAATGATGATCGGAATGTAGCGCAGTTGGTAGCGCACTACGTTCGGGACGTAGGGGTCGGGCGTTCGAGTCGCCTCATTCCGACACATAAAAAGAAGCCTGTCAAAATTAAAATGACAGGCTTTACTTTTTTATTCTAATGAATATCAATAATCACATACCGGACGAATTAGGCATTCCATCATAGGAGTTGAATATGATGTATAAACTTTATAATCATACTCATCAAAATAATACAAATTCGGCATCATAGAATAACTACCGTATGCAACTTCCGGATCTGCTGTGGCAGTCCATCTATAGAGCGTTCTTACAACTGCAAGGTTTTCTGTTGAAGTAAGCACTGCAAAATGGTTAAACTTAATATGAGCACCTTGTTTTGCTTTTGACCATATAACAATATGTTCATTTACTATATCCTCAAAATTATTTGGCGTTTTTACCTCCATTACCATATTAGCAATAAGTTCTTCTACTTCCGCAAGAGTAGGCATTCTCCACTTGCCACCCAAATAATAGGTAGCTGCATCATGCTCAGTAGCACTATTATTTTCGGAAACAATTCTGTTATAGTCTTCGTAGGACATATATTCATTAGATGAGTAAAGAGATAACGGCACAGGATTCTTTTTCAGATACTGAAAAGCCCATCCTATTTCCAAAGGCTGTGACGCACCTAAATCACAAGATGCCCATTTTACGCTTAATCCCATATCGACAGCAAAATCGTCCGGATTTAATGTTGTAAACTCAATTATATCTCCGTAATAATACTTCTTCTCAGCCTTATAATATACGTATGGTCTCACATAGTATGTGGTATTTGCTTTTATTTGTGATATATTAATTTCAAATCCTTCTTGTTTCCAAGGGCCCTTATACTGCTGTTGTATTCCGCCTGCAAGTAAAGTCTCCTCTGAATCAGAATAATAAATTCCGCATAAACACTCTTTATTTGTTGCACCAGAAAAGTCTATATCAACTTTTAATTTACAATCCAAAAGTCTGGCTGCCAACACATTGGTAGCCTTAACAGAAGGCGTGAACTCTGAACTGATTACAGATTGCACTTCTCCTATAAACACATCACCCTTTTCTGTTTCAAACAAAGCACAATAAAAGACCTTTGAATTAGGAGTTAGATCTATGATATTAACAGAAAAAGCATTACCTGTCAACAGATTAACTGCATAACGTTTCTTACAACCTGTGGCACTGCCATTAGCTAAATATTCTTCAAAAAGATTTTTTGCTGCAATTTCGTCCATCTCATTAGACACAACATACAGAAAGCCATACTGACCACGGCTAACTGCTGCAACACTGTAGTTATTAATATCACCATTTAAAGTTAAAGAAAACGGAGTAACATCGGTAGCTAAGTTTGTAACTACGTTGTCTGGTTTTTCAACACCACCTGTAGGATCGTCAGGTGAACAAGAAATCAACAATGACGACATCATCAGTGTCATCATAATAGAAATAGAGAATAACTTTTTCATTATATGTATTTTTTAAAAATTATGTTTTAAAGTTAATAATGTGACAAAAATAGTAAAATAATTACGAAAATCTATAGTTTATAATTTATTTTGCTTATATTCGCTTGAAAATTATATCACTTTAACAAAAATAAATAGTAGAAACCATTATGATGTACACTTGGCTAAGACATGCAAATCAGTTGCAGAAACCTGAAAGAAAGTTCAAGTTTCACCAGAAAACTGCTAAAGAAAAATCTGCAGTAGTAGATTCACAAGTTGTTGATGAGAAGGAAATCTAATTTAGATACGACCTATCTCTTTCATCAGATTTTCGTATAGACGTTCCCTATCCTGAATAAAAGATTTAGCTTGTTCTGAATTGGGATTCATAATTTTATGTTCCATCATCTGCCGTATTTTTACGGCCTGATGGAACCTGTTTTTTTCATTATCTGCCAAAGCCCAGTCTATAAAGCGTTCAAATATGTAATCCACTGCCTGTTTTGAAGGATGCACCATATCTTCCGCATAAAAACGATAGTCGCGCAACTCATCCAGAACTATTTCGTACGACGGAAAATAGTGAGCGTTAGGGTATTTCTCCACTATCTGTTGTATAGCTAATAGCAGTGTCGATTTACTTATCTGATTCTGATGCAATCCGTCTGCAATATGACGTATAGGACTAACAGTAAACACCCATTGTCTGTCAGGATTTGCATTTACATATTGGGATAATGCATTCACTACCTCTTCAACTGTCAATAAACAACGATTGAATTGAGAAGCAGGAAGCTTATGACAGTTTGAAACAACCATTCCATTCTCCTTTTCCCTATACACATAAGCTGTTCCTAAAGTTATAATAACCCACCCTTGACGATAGAAAAAGTCCGATGAATTGGCCAATTTTTCATTGGCATTACTCAAAAAGGCCTCCGGCGATTCTTTTGCAAAACTTCCATGATGATGGAAGGAGCAATAACCGGCCGGAGTCTTAATTACATCCGATTCCACAAAACTGCAACCATAGCTGTTTATACCATATCCCTCCATCAAACCTAAGGCATTAGAAATTGACATTGGGTTAAAGAGTACTCCAAAAGGATTTACCATTGTATCAAAATAACAATCGGTCAACCTTCTTCCTATCTCATCGGCAAAACATGAACCCATACATAAAATGGAGTCTTTATAATTAAGAGTCAACTCCTTTTTTGGGATTTCTATGGTTGTTTGCAGTTTCATTACTTTACTATTCCTTTATAAATTGATGAAACCTCCTTATAGCTTTCCAGATTACCTATATCATAGCGACTGCCTGGCATCTCCATTGCATATACGGTAGTTTGTGTAGCAAGCCATGCTATAAAACTACCCGGAGCATCCACACCGCAACCTGACTCTATAGCCTGTGGTATTCGCTGAGCATCTGCCTTTGTGTAATAGTAAAATGGAGGACAGCACCAATGAGATTTAGGTTCTGCCGGCTTCTCTTCCATGGATATAATTCTGTCATCAGCATCTATCTCCACTATACCACACTTGCGTAGTTTTGCCTCCACCGGTTCAAAATAACGCATTATTGCAGAACTCTGCTTACTATCTGCATAACGTATGAAATGAGTCAGGCTAAAGTCCAGGACATTATCGCCTGCTATAACTAACATATCGTCGTCCAGTTTCAGGGCATCAATGGCAAACTGAATATCACGAACAGCACCTAAACGTGTTTCATTAGTCTCTGTACCATCATCCACTACCGATATCTGCTCTTTGCGCGTTGCAGCCCACTCTTCAAAGTGATGTGCAAACTTATGGTTAGAAATTACAACATATTCATCAACCAATCCTGCAGCTGCAATATCATCTACCAACCAATCAAGAATGGTTTTTTCTCCAACCTTAAGCAATGGTTTAGGAAAGTTTTCTGTTAGAGGATACAATCTTGTGGCATATCCTGCTGCCAATATCAAACATTTCATATTATCAATCAATTAAAGAAACATAACACCATCGGCACTCTGACAGAAATATGATGAATATTTACCCTCCAATTCAGGGAATGCCTTTAAATATTCTCTTGTAACCTTTTCGTTTATCTGTTCTCTGTATGCCGGATCTATCAATGCCATACAACATCCCTTAAATCCTGCACCACTAAAACGACCGCCATATATACCATCGGTTTGAGTCATAATATCATACAATTTTTTAAGTTCAGGAGAACCTGTTTCCCAATTGTAGATAGATGAATTACCACTTTCAAAGCTTAAACGGCCATACTCTTCTATATCGCCTCTGCGCCAAGCTTCTGCGCCTGCCACAACACGCTCCTGTTCAGTAAACCAATGTTCAGCTCTGCGACGCCAGTTTTCAGGAAGCCTCTCTTTGTATTCATCATAAACAGTACGAGGAACATCTCTAAAGAAGGTCTCCTGGAACTTTCCATACTCCATTCCAGAATAAGCCATAAGCGCATACGCGGCACTTCTACATTCATCCACACGCATATTGAACTTACTACCGGCTAAAGTTCGTTCCACTCCACTAAAGAAGATAGCTATTTCGTATGGTTTCATTGCTGGTGCAGTAGGAATCAATTCATAGCTATCATCTTTTGTATCAAGATAAAGAAGATGATCTTTCTTTGAATATACCTCACAACTCTGATCCAATTTACCACTGCTTACACCTACGTACTTGTTTTCAGATCCCATAGCCATCATAATCATTTCAATAGGAGAAAGATTAATGCCATTAACCTTACAAAGTGCAGAGAGATATACTATTGATACTGCTGCCGATGAGGATAAACCGCCAATAGGCAGAGTTCCTTCTATTACACCGCAAAGACCGTATGATAGTGTATATTTCTGAGAAAGTTCTATAGTAACACCACGCAGATAGTCTGCCCAGTCATTGCATTTTATATCTGATATTTCACGAATATGGAACTGAGAACGTTTATCAAACTGCAATGATGCCAATTCTATAACACCGTTCTGTTTCTTGCTATAAGCCAAATGAATACCTTTATCTATTGCCAGACCGGTAATTCTACCTAACTGATGGTCAACATGGGCACCTATAGGACAAATTCTATAGGGACAGAATGCCACTGCATCGGGGCTTTTCTTGTAAATCTCTTCAAATTTCTCTACGCACTTCATTGTATATAGTATTAAGGTTTATTATTCTTCAAATCCATTAGGGTTGTTTTTCTGCCAGTTCCAACTGTCACGACACATCTCCTCTATGCCGAATTCTGCCTTCCAACCCAATTCTTTATATGCTTTTGCAGGATCACTATAACAGGTTGCTATATCGCCCGGACGACGTGGTTGTATTTTGTATGGAACTTTTACTCCATTAACTTTTTCGAACGCATTTACCACATCAAGTACAGAATATCCCTGACCTGTACCCAGATTATAAAGTCCCAAACCGCAACCGTTCTGAATAGCTTGCAATGCCTTAACATGACCACGCGCCAAATCTACTACATGAATATAGTCACGTACTCCGGTACCATCGTGAGTATCATAATCATTACCAAAAACGCCCAATTCATCGCGTTTTCCCACTGCAACCTGAGTAATATAAGGCATCAGGTTATTAGGAATACCATTAGGATTTTCGCCTATCAGGCCACTTTTATGCGCTCCTATAGGATTGAAATATCTCAGTAGCACTACATTCCAGCTGTTATCGGCTTTTTGCATATCGGTAAGTACCTGTTCCAACATACTCTTAGTCCAACCATAAGGATTTGTACATTCTCCCTTAGGACAATCTTCTGTTATAGGAATTATGGCAGGTGTACCATACACTGTTGCACTTGAAGAAAAGATAATATTCTTGCAATTGTAACGGCGCAAAACATCAACCAACACCAAAGTTCCATTAATATTATTTTCGTAATATTCCAATGGTTTGGAAACCGATTCGCCCACTGCTTTCAAGCCGGCAAAATGTATGCAGGCATCACACTGATGCTTTTCCAGAACCTGTTCCAATCCTGCCTTATCGCGAATATCTACCTGATAAAAAGGAATCTCAGCTCCTATTATCTGTGCTACTCTTTTAAGACTCTCCTTACTGGAATTAGAAAGGTTATCTACAACTACTGCAGTATGACCCGCATTATAAAGTTCAATCAATGTGTGAGAGCCTATATATCCGGCTCCACCTGTAACTAATATATTCATAATTCTATAATATTTTTCATTCAAAGCTATTCACGCACTCTACAACCTTATTCATCTCTGCTTCGGTAAGCACCGGGCTCATAGGCAAACTCAATTCTTGTGCAGCCAGTCTTTCTGTTACAGGCAACGATATTGAATTATACTCTTGGTAACAAATCTGCTTATGTGGGGGTACAGGATAATGTATCACAGTCTCTACACCATTCTCAAACAGATACTTTTGTAATCTGTCTCTTTCTGCACACAATACAGGGAAAAGATGATATACATGGTCGGTCAAAAGTTCTTTACCCGGCAATGTCACCTTTGGGTTTGTAATATTATCTACATAAAACTGCGCCACACGTTTTCTGGCAGCTATATCATTTTCCAATGATTTTAACTTAATACGCAAAACGGCTGCTTGAATTTCATCAAGACGGCTGTTTTTTCCTTTAAAACCACAATAGTATTTCTTTTCGGAACCATAATTTGCCAACGCACGAATCACATCCGCCAATTCATTGTCGTTTGTAGTCACTGCACCACCATCGCCCAAGGCACCCAAAATCTTTCCGGGATAGAAACTATGACCTGCTGCATCTCCCAAAGAACCTGTCTTTGAATTACCATATCTACACCCATGTGCCTGAGCATTATCTTCTACCATCAGCAAACCACTTGTTTTACAAAAATCTGCCAATTCAGGGGTAAATGCACAGCGTCCGTACAGATGCACTATACATATAGCTTTTGTTTTTGGGGTCATTACAGATTTCACAGCTGATAGGCTTATTTGCAAAGAATTACCATCAGGTTCTGCAAAAACAGGAATAAGTCCGTTTTCCGAAATAGCCAACACCGTTGCAATAAATGTATTTGCAGGTACTATTACTTCATCGCCCGGTTTCAATCTGCCCAACTCTATATAAGCACGAAAAATCAACCAGAGAGCATCTAATCCATTTGCACAACTTACACAACGATTAGTTCCTATGTAATGGGCATACTCCTTTTCAAATAGTTGTACTTCCACTCCGTTCAGAAACCATCCGCCGTTAGTAGTTCTCTCTATTGCTCTATTAATTTCATCGGAATAGAGAGCAGTTATCTTCTGCAAATCCAGGAACTTCACCATACTTGGAGCAAATATACAAATAAACGTGCGGGAAATATAAAGTTTACTTTAATATTTCACAAAGCGAATGAAACTATATTCAAGGTTTTGTACCAATTATGTTAAATTCTTCACTCAAAATAAGTAACTTTGCACTACAAAACGTAACTAAATGCAATACAAAGAGCACCATAACCATACAACAGGTAACATTAAAACCGCATTCTGGCTCAACCTGTTTTTTACTGTTTTAGCTTTTGTAGGTGGCCACATAATGAATAGTAACGCCATAAAGGCTGAATCTGTACATAATTTAGGCTGTACGTTTACAATAGGTTCTGCCTGGTTTTTCCAATGGTTATCAGAAAAAAAACAGTTCAAAAGTTTCAGTTTCGGAATGGGGCGTATTCCGCTTATTGGAGCTATCATCAGCGCCATTGTGATTTTTACCAGTTCCATTTTAATAATAACCGAAAGCATTGGAGCTATTGAAATCCACCACTCACATGGCGATATTGTTGCAGAAGGAATGATTTGGATCTCTTTGACGGGTATTGCAATCAAAGGATTTGCAGCATACAGAACAAGAAAAGCATCGGGCGAGAACGAAAGACTGGTATCTATTCACATGATAGCAGACACAATGGGTTGGGCTACCATTTTGATAGCCGGCATTATTCTGCTTTTCGTACATATTCCATTGCTTGATTCAGCACTTTCAATAGCTATATCCACATACATAATAATAAATGTAGTAGGCAGTTCTATACGAATATTCTCTATTTTGTTTGACAGAGTACCTGCAGGTATTTCTATAGACAAAATTAAAGATATCATCTCTTCTATAAACGGAATAGAAAAAGTAGAAGATATTAAAATATGGAGTTTAGATGGAGAAAATAGTGCTGCAATAGTACAGATTCTGCCAAAAGTTTATTCAGAAGAGAATAACAAAAAAATCAGACAGCACATTACTGAATGTCTATCTGATTTTAATATATCGGAAACATACGTTGATTTCAAGTAATATTCTTCTTCACCTTTTCAACATACGAAAGAGGTATCTCCATTCTGGCGGTGCCAAGTATCCCCAAACCAAGAGCTATACATTTGGTACCATTCACATCTATAAGTTCCAATACCTGGCCTGCTAAAGGTCCGCATACCACCTCTACCATTTCACCCGGTTCAAACTGAGTAGGATCTACCACTACCGATAATGTCTCGTAATCTACCATCTTACGAAATTTATCCATCTGATCATCTTTTACAATTACCGGTGTATGGTTAGTTTTATCCATCATATAACTCTTCAAATCAGATATTTCCTGAATAAGTGGTATTCGTTCAGATGGTTTGCAACGAATAAATATATATCGTGGCATTATCATCACATTGACAGTCTTAACCCTATCACTCCACTGTTTCTTTCGTTTCTGCATCGGGAGATAATACTCCACACCTTTAGAGGCTAATTTATCGGCTACTCTCTGTTCATGACAATACTGAACATAACCAACAAACCAATGTTTATTGGAATAAAAAGTATCCAGTTCACCCGCCTGATCTACCGGAATAAATCTTTTAGGAATAAGCAGACTATCTTTATCAATAGGACCCTTCATGCCGTTATTCTCTCCCCTATAACGGATACAACACTATTTATCGTAGATTTCAAATCTGGAGTTCTTCGATTTAAACTCAGGTACAGTCTCTTTCATCAAGCGTACCATATCCGGAATATAAACGTCAAGAGCCAATCTTTCCATCTTTTCAAAAATAGCCTTAACCTCGTCATAATCGTACTCACGAACTCTGGCAACTCTAATTCGGTCGTGCGATGTTGGGTCAGTATTCTCTCTTGTAGAAAGCACCTCTTCATATAATTTTTCACCCGGACGCAATCCTGTAAATACTATTGGAATATCTTTTTCAGGAACAAAACCTGCCAATTCTATCATTCTGCGGGCAAGATCCACTATCTTAACAGGAGTACCCATATCGAATACTACTATCTGATTACCTGTAGATATTGTAGCTGCCTCCATAACCAAACGACAAGCTTCAGGAATAGTCATAAAGAAACGGTTAATATCCGGATCTGTAACTGTAACCGGACCGCCACATTCAATCTGTTTGCGGAAACGAGGTATAACAGAACCATTTGAACCAAGCACATTACCGAATCTGGTTGTTACAAATCTTGTGTTACCCTCCTGCTTACCACTGGTAAATGCCAATCCTAATGACTGAACATATATTTCTGCCAATCTCTTGGTGCAACCCATTATATTTGTAGGATTAACGGCTTTATCGGTACTTACCATAACCATCATCTCCACTCCATACTGCAAACATTTATCTGCCACATTTTTAGAACCTATAACATTTACATGCACAGCTTCGCATGGATTCTCCTCCATCAAAGGAACGTGTTTATATGCTGCTGCATGGAATACTACAGAAGGACGATGTTCACGGAACACAAAATCGAGTCTGTCCACACTGCGTACATCACCTATTACAGGAACAAAGTTCAAATCGGGATATGTATCTTCTAATTCCAATCTGATATTGTGCATAGGTGTTTCTGCATTGTCAAACAACACCAATTTCTTAACATTAAATTGAGCCAACTGTCTGCAAAGCTCAGAACCAATAGAACCTGCAGCACCTGTTACCAAAATAACATTATCGGAAAATCTCTTTTTAATTTCATCTATTGAAATCTCTATCTCAGGACGACCTAAAAGATCTTCAATTTTAATTTCGCGAACTCTGTAATGCAATAAGTTATTACCTTCAACTTCATTGATACTTGGTACCACCAATATCTTTATATTCAAGGATGTTGCCATTTGGATAAGTCTATCCTGTTCTGTCTGAGCATCCTGTTCTGTAGTGAACAAAATACCGCTTAAACCCAAATCGGTAGCAAGATTGTTCAATTCCTCTTCTGTTCTGGCATGATATACCTTGAAGTTGGAAATCCTGATACGTTTGTCAGAAGAAGAGGGACTTATAAAGCCCACTATGTCATAGTGTGAAGAATCCAAAAGACGTGTAATAACTGCAATTGATTTTTCGTGTGTTCCATATACTAAAATACGTTTTATGTTCATACGTTCACGCATTTTAGATTTAAACAGATCATAGCTTACAATCATAGCCAAACGTACTACAATCAGAAGCAAAAAGGTAAATATGGAATCAAGCAACATCAACCATAATATCTCAGATAATGGCGTATCTTCGATTATATAAACTACTGCACCCAGCATCAATTCTGAAAGAGTAACCACTGTCACTAAATTCGCCAAATCGCGCATTGTAGAGTGACGAATAATGATTCTGTAACTTCTGGTTATTATTGAAGCAATTGCAAAAAACACTCCTGAAGCGATACTCCATTGCAGGATTATAAACGGAGTTATTTCGGCACCTTTATCGGTGCCACTCGCAGCCAATAGCATCAAGAAAGAGGCCAAGACAGATAACAGAACGTCGATTACGAACACTACTCTGGTATTCAAATACCGAGACACTAATCGGCTACATTTTTTTATAAATCCTTCTTCCACGATGCTATAATATTTAAATTAGTATAAACCCAAATGCAAAATTCTGCATTTTATGTCATATTTCCAAATTATCATTAAAGAATTTGTATTATACTTTTACCCCCCCCCATAGATATTAACAATAATTAACCTTTTTGCCAAAAATTACTAATAAACCACATAAAATTCAATCTATAATACTATCGTTGTAAACTTACAAGAGATTTTTAGATATGAAACTTAAAATTACTTTACTTTCAATCATCATGGCAGTAACAATCAATTCTTGCAATGGCAATAGTGCAAAAAATGCCAGTGCACAATCACAGGAACCGGAAACAAAAGTGTTAATCAAGACCACAGAAGGAGATATAAACATAAAACTTTACAATGAGACTCCTTCTCACAGAGACAACTTTATAAAGTTAGTGGAAGAACAATATTATGACAGCACTTTATTTCACCGCGTAATTCGCGACTTTATGGTACAGGCTGGTGATCCGGATTCAAAAACTGCCGAAAAAGGTGCAAGACTTGGTTCTGGCGGTCCCGATTATACTCTACCTGCAGAATTCATCTACCCAAAATACTTTCATAAGTATGGCGCACTTAGCGCTGCACGTCAGGCAGACCAGGTGAATCCACAGAAGAGATCTTCCGGTTCACAATTTTACATAGTTACCGGTAAAAAATATAAGGAACGTGACTTGCAACAGATGGAATCACAACTTGCAGAACAAACTTTGCAAGGTATATTCAACAATCTTTGTATGGAAAACAGAGATACAATCATTAAATTACAGCAAGCTTCCGATAATGCCGGTCTTAAACAGTTACAGGAAAAACTTATAGCAGAAACAGAATCTATATTTGACAAACAAGGTGGTTTTCACTTTACTACTGAACAGATAGAGGCCTACACAACAGTTGGTGGCACACCATTCCTGGACAATCAGTACACTGTTTTTGGCGAAGTAACAGATGGTATGGATGTAGTTGAGAAGATTCAAAAAGCTACTACCGACCCAAGTGACAGACCTATTAGAGATATAAGAATTTTATCTATGGAACTAATCAAATAACTAACATGAAGAAGTTTTTATTAACATTGGCAGTGATTTTTGTTACGATGACTGCCGGAGCAAAGACTCCAAAATACGTATTCTATTTTATAGGAGACGGTATGGGAACTAACGAAGTAGCTGCAGCACAGATGTATTTGGCAGATGTTGAAGGCGTTATTGGATATAAACCTCTATGTTTTGCCCAATTCCCATATACAGGTATTGCATTCAGCTATGCAGCAAACACCTTTATCACAGATAGTGCAGCTGCAGGTACAGCACTTGCATCGGGTAAAAAAACCAATAGCGGTATGTTAGGCATGTTGCCCGACAGAGAGAGTGCAGCAGAATCAATAGCAGAGATGGCTAAAAAAGCTGGTAAAAAAGTAGGTATAGGTAGTACCGTATGTATAAACCATGCCACACCTGGTTCATTCTACGCACACCAATTATCACGTAACAACTACCACGCTATCAGCAACCAATTGGCAGAATCTGGTTTTGAATTCTTTGGAGGTGGTCACTTCAGTTCTGCACACGACAGAAGATTTGATGACGGTGGTTCATACAAAGTTGCAGAAGATGCAGGTTACACTATTGCAATGGGCTATGATGAATACAAAGCCAATGCAGAATCGGCAGACAAAATCATACTCTTCCCACAGCAGGAAGGTATGGAATCTCTTAAATTCCTTATCGACAGAGAAGAAGACGATTTAACTTTGGCACAATTAACAGAATCAGCTATCGACTTCCTGATGAAAGACAATAAAAAAGGTTTCTTCATTATGATGGAAGGTGGTAAAATTGACCATAGCGGCCACGGAAACGATGCAGCTTCTACAGTTAAGGAGGTTATTGATTTTGACAATGCCATTCAGGTTGCATACGATTTCTATCAGAAGCATCCAAAAGAGACTCTTATTGTAGTTACTGCCGACCACGAAACCGGTGGTATGAGTATGGGTAGCTTAGGTCAATACAGAATGAATCTGCAGGCTCTGCAATACCAAAACATGAGCGAAGATGCATTCAGCACACATCTTGAAGAGTTGGGTCGTAAGGTAGGTGATGTTCTCACTTGGGAAGAGGTAGAAGCAGAATTAAAGGAACATTTTGGTTTCTGGGACAAAGTAAGACTTTCTAAAGACCAGGAAAACCGTCTGCGTTCTGCATACGTTGAAACATTTGGTATGGGCGAAAGCGCCAAGAAAGCTGAAGAATATTACAGTGTAAACAAATTATCAGATTTGGCTGTTCAGATTATGAGCGAAATTGCACTGGTTGGTTGGTCATCGGGTGCACATACTGCTGCATACGTACCTGTATTTGCAATTGGTGCCGGTGCTGAAAACTTTACAGGCCAGATGGACAATATCGACATACCAATGAAAATAGCAGAAATAGCAAACTACTAAACCTTATTCAAAAGATATATAAGGTTCAAGCCTGATTAAGTCCTGCTCGGTAAACTCCTCCATAAAGGAGAGTTGAGCAGGACTTTTTATATCGCCTTCAGAACCTCTGTATTCCGTAATGGCCTTTGCCTGATAAAAACTAACATAAGGATGGTTACGCAATTTAGATAAAGAAAGTTTGTTGATATTTATCTTTCTTACAGGTACAGTATCTGTAATTACAAACCAACGTAAAACGGAATCCTGAATACCGTTTATCTCCTTTAACTGTTCTACACTGACATATCCACCTAACAATTCTCTATATTCTACTATCCTTTTGGCATAGTAACTCCCTATTCCCGGTAGTAGCACCAAAGCTGTTGTATCTGCCACATTCAAATCTATAGCTTGCGTGGGTATCTCTTTACGCTTATACTGAACAAAAACTGGCCGTTCAGTTAATGTATCTACAGGAGTTTCCTTCTTAACTGCTACAGTTTTACTATTTGAATTACGCCTACTGCTATTCTTTCTATAATCATTGTACACCGGTGGTTCCTTTTTAATTTTTACCGTATCTGCTTTGGGTTTGGTAACAAACAATGTATCAACATTAGCCACTATTTCCGGCGAAACAGGCCTATCTAACTTGACACGCAAAACATTTGCAACTATGATTATCAACAACAGAATAAAAGCGGCTATTCTGTCCGATTTTGAAAAGTAAAAATAATCTCCTCTAAACAACTTTCTCATTGGTATATTTATGTGTTTTGATTAATTGTAGTGCAATAATAGTATTTATCCTGTAGATTAACTAATTTTGCGCCATAAAAACCTGTTTATTGCAATGAAAAGAGTACTTACCACATATCCGCTATCCATATTAATACTGGCCATAATAGTTTTTCTATCGCTTTTCAATCCCCCTGAAACAGAATTGAAAACCATTACCAATATAGATAAATTGGCACATATCTGTATGTATGGAGGTTTTGAACTAATACTATGGGCAGAATACTTGAGGCACCACAGCAGTTTAAGCGGTAAAAAACTTATCCTGCTTGCTATTCTAGCTCCCATTTTGTTTAGTGGAACCATGGAATTGGCACAACTCTATCTTACAGACCAACGTAGCGGCGAATGGATGGATTTGGTATGCAATACCATAGGAGTAATTACAGGTTCTGTTTGCGGATATTTTGTAATTAAGCCCCTGTTTTGGAAAAAAAAGTAGAGCCGAACACTATTCTGTCCAGCTCTTATAAGGATTTGTTGTAAGATAAGCGTTATAGTATCGTCTGTCTCCCGTAACCTCTTTACCTACAAACGACGGCTTTTCAAACGTCTCATTTTCCGATTGCAATTCTACTTCTGCTATCACCAGGCCCTCATTATCTCCATAAAATTCATCTATCTCAAACACATGCGGACCGGAATGTACCAGATAGCGTCTCTTTTCAATTATACCGCCCTGCGATAATTTCAGTAACTCTTTTGCATCTTCTACAGAAATCTGATGATTCCATTCATAGCGACTCAAACCTTTGCTGTCCGATGGTCCCTTAATGGTCATAACTGCCTCAGTATTGGTAATACGCACTCTAACAGAATTACCCTTTTCGTGTGCAATATATCCCTGCACCATATCGTAAAAGTTATATGCAGCCTTTTTATACGCAGCCGATGTAACCAGAAATTTTCTCTCTATCTCTATAGCCATCTTATCAGATATTATTCTCTGCCGATTCGGCAAAACTCATTAAATATGATTTAATAAAGCCATCAATACGACCATCCATCACACCATTAACATCGGATGTCTGATGTCCTGTACGATGATCCTTTACACGTCTGTCATCAAAAACGTATGAACGGATTTGTGAACCCCATTCAATTTTCTTCTTGCCGGCTTCTACCTTTTCCTGTTCAGCCATACGATGCTGTAATTCCTTATCGTAAAGGATTGAACGCAAATGTTGCAAAGCACGCTCCTTATTCTTTGGCTGGTCACGGGTTTCTGTATTTTCAATCAGAATCTCCTCTTCTACACCGGTATATGGATCTTTAAACTGATAACGCAGACGTACACCCGATTCTACTTTATTCACATTCTGACCACCGGCTCCACCACTACGGAATGTATCCCATGTTATAAGTGCCGGACTTATCTCCACCTCTATTGAATCATCAATAAGCGGAGTTACAAAGACACTTGCAAAAGATGTCATACGCTTACCCTGTGCGTTGTAGGGCGATACTCTTACCAATCTGTGTACACCGTTTTCACCTTTCAGATAACCGTATGCATACGGGCCCTCTATCTCCATAGTAACCTGTTTAATACCGGCTTCATCGCCATCCTGTATATTTGCTATAGTTACTTTGTAGTTGTTCTCTTCGCCCCAGCGCATATACATACGCATAAGCATCTGTGACCAGTCCTGACTCTCTGTACCACCTGCACCTGAATTGATCTTTAGTACACAGTCCATCTGATCGGCCTCTTCGCGAAGCATATTTTTCAGTTCCAAAGACTCTATGGCAGCCATCGATTTCTGATAAATATCATCTACCTCCTGCTCTGTAACCAACTCTTCTTTAAAGAAATCTACAGCCAACTGTAATTCGTCTGCCAAAGCGCGAACCTCTTTATAACCTTCTATCCATGCCTGCAAACCCTTTACCTTCTTCATCTGAGCCTCAGCCTTTTTGGGATCGTCCCAGAAACCCGGAGCCTGAGTTCTTAACTGCTCTTCTTCTACCTGAATAACCTTAGCATCTATATTCAAATATCTTTTTAATGCTTCAGTACGGTCCAAAATCTCTTTTAACTGATCTATAGTTATCATCTTTTCAAGTATATATTCATTGTTTGCGCTGCAAAGTTACAATAATTTGCGCAATACCGAACCATTGACTACCTTTACACCCGCAATATTGAGCAGAAATATGATAAATAAAACTACAGATACAGAAAAGGTTGTATCGCTGTTGACAAAACTCATCTCAACAGAGAGCATAAGCCGCAACGAAAAAGTTGCTGCAGATATAGTGTTTGAATGGTTTGTAGAACAAGGATACACACCGGAAAGAATCTGCAATAACATTGTGTGCAAAAGTCACCATTGGAACAGCAACAAGCCCACTGTTCTGCTCAATTCGCATATTGATACTGTAAAACCAGTCTCTGCATGGAGCATAAACCCGTTTGAACCCACCATAAAAGATGGTAAACTTTATGGACTTGGCAGCAATGATGCAGGAGCTTCTTTAACATCGCTTTTGCATACATTCTACCAGCTTGACCGTACAGAACAGAGTTATAATATGCTCTTTGTCGCATCGGCAGAAGAAGAAGTAAGCGGTGCAGATGGTATGAAAAGTATTGCACCGTTATTTGGCAATACCTTGCCGGAAATAGCTTTGGCCATTGTGGGAGAACCTACCGATATGCAGCCTGCCATTGCAGAAAAGGGTCTTATGGTTATAGATGCAGAAGTTAAGGGTGTTTCAGGACACGCCGCAAGAGAAGAGGGAATCAACGCTCTGTATCGTGCAATAGACATTATTCAGATAATAAAGAACCTGCCTTTGGAACTGAAAGTATCGCCTCTGCTGGGCGCTGTTAAAATGAGTGTAACAATGATATACAGCGGAACACAACACAATGTTGTACCCGATTTGTGTACATTCACCATAGACATACGTTCAAACGAACTCTACAGCAATAACGATATTTTCAATCTATTGGAGAAAAAGATGCCCGAATGGTGCACACTTAAAGCACGTTCTTTTGTGCTGAATTCATCATCATTATTGGGACATAACCAAAGTTCACCGCTTGTAGATAAAATAACAAAAAAAGCCGATGAAATGGGACTAAAACCTTTTGGTTCACCTACACTATCGGATCAGGCTATACTCTCATGTCCTTCATTTAAAATGGGTCCGGGCAGTTCAGCACGTTCACACACTGCCAATGAGTTCATAAAAATAGAGGAGATAAGTGAGGCACTATCTACCTACTACAATCTGTTAAACGGAATCTGATTAACGGCGTAACCAATCCATCGGGTTTAATTTTGCAGTCTCCTTGTGAAGCTGGAAATGCAGAATCCGTTGACCGTTATCAGATTTATGGATATTACCTATTATATCGCCGGTCTTTAGTTCATCGCCCTTTTTAACGGCAATTTCAGACAGATTACAATATACTGAAATAAACTTTCCGTGACGCACTAACACACCTATCTGTCCCTTTCCTTGCTGGAATACAGTAGTTACTACACCATTGAATATAACTCTGGCCTGCGAACCTTCTGTTCCTTGAATATCAATACCTAAATTATTGATTTTCACATCTTTCATTCCGGCTACATTCTGTACTCCGTAATTACCTACTATCAAATAAGAGCCGGTTATAGGTATAGGCAGTTTACCTTTATTACTTTCAAAACTACCTGTCAGTTTAATATCTTCTTCTACCTTCAGAGTTCCGCCTGTCTGAGTCTCCTTTTGTTGCTCTTTAATAGCCAGTTGTATCTGTCTGTCAATCTCCTTATTCAGTTCAGTAATCTTTTTCTGCTGTGACTGAATCTCTTTTTTCAACGCTGTACGTTTACTCTTCAATTTATTGACAATAGCACGCTGACTCTTCTCCTCTGCCGCAACAGCCGCTTCGTTTTTCTGTTGCTCCTTCTGCAAAATCAGTTTCTCTTCTCGCGCCAATTCAATCTGTGCTTTCTTACTCTTTAATGTATCCTGTTTCTCTTTTATTTCTACTGCCAAAGATTCAAGTGATGAAGAATATTCACCTATGTAACGCATTCTACGCGTAAGCTGTTTAAATGTTGACGATGAAAACAGAAAAGTAATAGGATTAAAAGATACCTGCTGATGCTGATAAAACCGACAAGCATCTGCATAACGATTAGAACATTCATCATATTCACTCTGCAGCTGTTTTATTTCAGTCTCTAATTTCAATGTCTGAGCATTCAGAGAACGAATATCCTTTTTTGTCTGCTCCAAAAGTTTTTTACGTTCCTTAAGAAGTGCCGAAATGGTATTCAGATTTGCCACCTGAGCAGCAATATCACCTTCGGTTCCTGCCAAAAGCTTTTCCGATTCGGAAATCTGTTGCTCTATTGCAGCACGCTCCTTCTGCATCTGTTCTATCAACGCATTGGTCTGTGCATACGGCGATAGTACGCACAGAGAAATCAGCATATATACTACAAGAATTTTTTTCATAGAAACGGTTCCAATATCTCTTTAATCTTGTAACGTTTGTATCTGGTGCTAACCGATGTTCTGTTAGGCCAATTACCCTTCTCTATGGAAACATCATCCAGCACAATGCCAATTTTACTTGTATGACCTGTTAAGTTAAATTCCAAATCAATATTATGAGGAATAACCACATTCTCTGACATCTGTTTAAAGTTACCGTAATTCACAGATACGTTATAACCCAAACCGCTTTTTGATGTTTGCAACAGATGTTTGTTTGAATCTATTTTGAACACATAATCATATTCCGTAGATGTTAAAGTCAAACCTGTTTCTGTCTGTTCAGACATCTTAATCTTTTGAATTGCCATCTCAGGATCGGCATATCCGGGTACAAAAATCTTATTCCAGAGCAGTGCCTGCAGAGAATAAAAATCCAGACCTGTAAAGTTTCTGTATGGCACATCGGCATAATGTTCTACTGCATATTTTTGCGAACTTCTGTCTATAAAGACAATCATATCGGGCAAACACTCTATGCGTATAATCTCCATTATGCCTAACATAGTTACACTTATCTGGATACTCTCATTCCAACGCATCTTAAGTGTAGCATCGTAACTACCCATACCCACCTTTATCTTTGCATCGGCAGTTATCTCCGGATTTGCCGGAGTACCTAACATCTGTTTTGCCAAAGTAACATAATTATCCTCGGCTTTAGACAATTTTTGTTTTTTAACTGTACCCGTTGTACCACAAGATGCTACAAAAAACAACATCAATAGTAAACCTGAAACCTTATAAAATATCCTCATATTTACTCTATATATTTTTCCTGATTTATTTTCTCCTGCAGTGTAGGCGATGTACTATTCAACCTAACTGCTTTGTGCCAATTTTCCACTGCACCCTCTATATCTCCACACATATAAAGTATATCGCCATAATGTTCAACCACATCAGCCGACTTTTCTCCCTCTTCATTAAGAGCACGAATTATATACTCTTTTGCCTCCTGGTAACGTTTCATCTTAAACAGAATCCAGGCATACGTATCCAAATATGTAGGATTATTTGGTTCTGCTTTCAGTGTATTGGCGCTCATTCTTAATGCCTTTTCCAAATCTTTACCGGCTACCGACAGATAATACGCATAGTTATTCTGCACACCAATATCGTTAGGATTATACAACAAAGTGGAATCGTAGTCCAAAAACGCATCGTCAGGACGTCCCATAGCATAATATAATTCACTGCGCAGACCATAAAGAGAAGCCTTTCCTATACTATCCGGAACCATCTCTATGCCATCTGCAAGAATAGCCAAAGAGTTCTCTTCATCTTGTATCTGGAACATCGATATTGCGGAATAATAGTAAGCAGCAGATAACTTAGGATTATTTTTCAATGCTGTTTCACAAAGTCTCAATACAAGATTTACCCCTGCAAGATTATTTACACTCTGCGATAAAATCTGCACCATATCGCCAAAATTATCTTCTATCTCATAGTAGGCCGAATCTACCTCACCCATACGCAGATAACATAGAAAACGTTGCGAAGAGAGTTCATCCCACACATCCTCTATTACAGCATATCTGTTCAACATCTGCAACTCCTTATCGTACTGGCGCGTTTCATCATAAAGTTCTGCCAACGTCATAAGAACCTCTGTGCGTGTAGGGAACCTATTCATCATCTCTTCAAAAAGAGATATGGCCTGATATGGTTTGTGATTTTGTGCGTAGTAAAGTCCGGTAAGATTATAGTACCAGTAATTGTCAGGGTCCTGTTTTATTGCAAGATTCAACAATTCGGTTGTTCTGGTCTTATCGTTCAGAAGAATATACAACTGTGCCAGATTATAATTAACTGCTGCCGATGTACTATCTATCTTATTACAATAATTCAACAGCTGAAAAGCAGCATCGTAATTCTCCTGTTGCATCTGATTCAATGCCTCATAATAAAAATAATCTCTACGGAAATCATCATAATCCGTTACATCATCCTGTTGTCTTGTTGAAATACCTATACTACGCAGCATACTGCACGAACTTAATGCGCACAGTAAAACCAGCAACAGAAGATTACGGATTCTCATAATCAAATACCGCTATGACCAAAACCACCTGCCCCGCGTTCTGTTTCATCAAGTATTTCTACCTGATTCCACTCCACCTGCTCGTGACGCGCTATAACCATCTGAGCAATACGCTCACCATCGGTTACAGTCCAATCTTCCTGAGACAGATTAATAAGAATAACACCTACCTCACCACGATAATCGGCATCTATGGTTCCCGGAGAATTCAGAACTGTAATACCCTTCTTTATAGCAAGTCCGCTACGGGGTCTTACCTGAGCTTCATAACCTGCCGGCAACGCCATGTACAGGCCTGTAGGAATAATGCAACGCTGCATTGGTTTTAAAACTATAGGAGCATCTATATTGGCTCTCAAATCCATTCCTGCCGACAATTCAGTTGCATACTCAGGTAGTGGATGATGCGAACGATTTATAATTTGTACCTTCATATTTGTTTACTTGCGGTTTCTAAAAGCGAAAGTACACAATTTCAGCAAAAAACTAATTATAATTTGGTTTAAATGATACAAAACAATTACTTTTGAAGATAAACTTTAAGAAGATATCAATGAATTGGGAAAGACTTATCTCCAACAAAAGATTAGGAATGGAAGATATACATACCGTAGAACGCGATGACAGATCTGTTTTTCTGCGCGATTACGACAGGGTTATCTTTTCTGCTCCTTTCAGAAGATTACAGAATAAGACTCAGGTATTTCCATTACCCGGCAGTGTCTTTGTACATAACCGTCTAACACACAGTTTGGAAGTATCGTGCGTAGGTCGTTCTTTAGGTAACAACATAGCTAAACACCTGATAGAAAGAAATGCTTCATTAGGAAACACTTTTGTTCCGGAAATTGGCAACATAGTATCTACAGCCTGTTTAGCGCACGATATGGGAAATCCGCCATTCGGTCATTCCGGCGAAAAAGCTATCTCTGCCTTTTTCAAACAGGGAAAAGGAGGCTATCTGGAAGAATCGTTCAAAGATAATATGGCCCAATGGACAGATATCATAAACTTTGAAGGAAACGCAAATGCCTTCCGTTTGTTGGCACATCAATTTTTAGGACGTAGAAAAGGAGGTTTTGCCATGACCTATTCTACTTTGGCATCTATTGTTAAATACCCCTATTCATCAATCTATGCCGAACAGAAGAATAAGTTTGGTTTCTTTGACAGCGAAGCCCCTATATTCAAGAAAATTGCCGATGAATTGGGAATAATTCGTCTTTCTGCAGAAGGTGAATATCTAAAATACGTGCGTTATCCATTAGTATATTTGGTAGAAGCAGCCGACGATATCTGTTACCTGCTTATGGATTTGGAGGATGCTCACAAACTTAAGCTATTGTCCACTGCTGAAACAAAAGAGTTGATGATGGCATTCATCTCTGATAACGAGAAACAGCACATAGAGGGAATTATCTCAATGGTAAGCGATGTAAACGAACAGGTCTCATACCTGCGTTCCAAACTTATCGGATTGCTTATAAAAGAGTGTACCCAAGTATTTTTAGACAACGAATCGGCCATTATGAATGGCACATTCTGCGGTTCACTCATAGATAATATTACTCCACGAATGAAAGAAGCATATAAAACCTGTGCTAAGATTTCATTCAACAGAATTTACCGTTCAAAAGAGGTGCTCGATGTAGAATTGGCAGGTTTTCAGATAATAAGTACACTGCTTGATATTATGGTCAACGCAGTAATGAACCCGGAAAACGAATACTCCAAATTACTGATAGGCAGAGTGAGCAGCCAATATGAAATTGCAGCTACAGATACCTACACAAAGATACTTGCCGTACTGGATTACATAAGTGGAATGACCGATGTATATGCACTTGATGTATATAGAAAAATAAACGGCAACAGTCTGCCGGCAGTATAACAACATTACATACTAAAAAATGAGAGAGGGTGGCTGAAAATCAACCACCCTCTCTACTTAATATCAAGTATTAATCAATCATCTTGAAAAATTCAGGTCAACAATAGCGTCGCGGCTTGCCTGAACACGATCATACTCCTCTTTACTTCCAACAACAATCTTTTCGAAATCACGCAGACCGGTACCGGCAGGAATCAAGTGACCGCAAATTACGTTCTCCTTCATACCTAACAAGCTATCCGATTTACCATTGATTGCAGCTTCGTTAAGAACCTTTGTTGTCTCCTGGAAAGATGCAGCAGACATAAAGCTCTGAGTAGCCAACGCAGCTCTTGTAATACCCTGAAGTACCTGAGTTGATGTTGCAGGAACAGCATCACGAACCTGAACCAAACGCAAATCCTTACGTTTCAGCATTGAGTTCTCGTCGCGTAACTTACGTGCTGTAACAATCTGTCCTTCGTGCAAGTTTTCAGAATCACCGGCATTGGTAACAACCTTCTTACCCCAGATTCTGTCATTTTCTTCCATGAATTCAAGTTTGTCAACACTCTGCTGTGGCAAGAAACGAGTATCACCCGGTTCATCAATTTCCACCTTACGCATCATCTGACGTACAATAATCTCAAAGTGCTTATCGTTAATCTTCACACCCTGCAGACGATATACATCCTGAACTTCGTTTACGATATATTCCTGAACAGCGGTAGGACCTTTAATTGCCAAAATATCTGATGGAGTAATAGCACCATCTGACAATGGGGTTCCTGCACGTACATAGTCGCCTTCCTGAACAAGAATCTGTTTTGACAAAGCAACCAAATACTTCTTTTCATCGCCTGTTCTTGATACAACAGAAATCTCACGGTTACCACGCTTAATCTTACCCATGTGAACTGTACCATCAATTTCAGCAACAACTGCCGGATTAGATGGGTTACGTGCTTCGAACAATTCGGTAACACGTGGCAGACCACCGGTAATATCACCAGCCTTACCCTGAACACGTGGAATCTTAACAAGAGTATCGCCGGCAGCCAATTTCTGACCATCTTTGATAACTACGTGACCACCTACAGGTAAGTTATATGAACGCAGTACTTCACCATTTTCGTCAACAATAAGAGCTGTAGGAATCTTAACCTTATCTCTGGTTTCTATGATGATAATCTCTTCCAAACCAGTAGATTCGTCAGATTCTACCTTATATGTAACATTTTCAATTACTGATTCAAGTTTAACTGTACCGGCTACTTCTGTGATGATAAGAGCATTAAATGGATCCCATTCAGCAATCAAATCACCCTTCTTAACCTTATCGCCCTCCTTCACATAGAGTGTAGAACCGTATGGCAATGTATGGGTAGAAAGTGCAATACCGGTATTTTCATCAATAAACTTAGCTTCACCCAGACGACCTACAATTACCTGTACATTTTCTCCTGTAGCCTTTGTAGCTTCTACAACGCGCAATTCATCAAATTCTATGCGGCAATCGTATTTTGCAACCAAACGTGAATTTGCAGCAATGTTAGAAGCGGTACCACCGGCGTGGAAAGTACGCAATGTAAGCTGAGTACCAGGTTCACCAATTGACTGTGCAGCAATAACACCTACAGCCTCGCCCTTCTCTACCAAACGACCGGTAGCCAGGTTACGACCATAACATTTAGCACAAACACCATGTTTGCTTTCGCAAGTCAATACTGAACGTATTTCTACACTTTCAATAGGTGAATCGCTTATCTTCTTGGCAATAGCTTCTGTAATCTCCTGTCCACCTGCTACAAGCAGTTCACCTGTTGTTGGGTGAATAACATCGTGTACAGAAACACGGCCCAAAATTCTATCATAGAGTGATGCAACAACCTCTTCGTTCTCTTTAAGAGCTGAACATACCAAACCACGCAATGTACCACAATCCTCTTCGGTAATGATAACGTCGTGAGAAACGTCAACAAGACGACGAGTCAGGTAACCGGCATCGGCAGTCTTCAAAGCGGTATCGGCAAGACCCTTACGAGCACCGTGAGTAGAGATAAAGTACTCAAGCACGCTCAATCCCTCCTTAAAGTTAGAAAGAATTGGGTTCTCAATAATCTGAGCGCCTTCTGCACCGGCCTTCTGAGGTTTAGCCATCAGACCACGCATACCTGAAAGCTGACGAATCTGCTCCTTAGAACCACGGGCACCTGAATCAAGCATCATATATACTGAGTTGAAGCCCTGGTCGTCAGAAGAGATAGTCTTCATAAGAACCTTAGACAGATCTTCGTTAACGTGAGTCCAAACGTCAATCACCTTATTATAACGTTCGTTATCGGTGATAAGACCCATGTTATATTCTGCCAGGATACCTTCAACTTCTTCGTTACCTTTAGCAACAAGTTCCTCTTTTTCTTTAGGAATGATAATATCACTCAAGTTG
The DNA here is from genome assembly GCA_017556585.1 of Bacteroidaceae bacterium. Taxonomy (GTDB): domain Bacteria; phylum Bacteroidota; class Bacteroidia; order Bacteroidales; family Bacteroidaceae; genus Colenecus. Next base: position 10,825 of record JAFYMP010000077.1, on the reverse strand, counting down.
AATGACAAACCACCCTTGAACGCCATCTGGTAACCTAAGTTCTTAATACCATCCAGGAATTCGCAAGCGCGTGCAACACCCACCTTCTTAATAACTTCGCTGATAAGATCGCTCAAAGTCTTCTTTGATATGATGTAGTTGATAAAACCTACTTCGTTAGGTACAATCTCGTTCACGATTACACGACCTACAGATGTCTCTACCAAGTGCTTGATAGCCTCACCCTCTTCGTTTACATCGTCAACCATCACCTTAACTATAGCATGAATATCAACTTTACCTTCGTTATATGCTATAAGAGCCTCTTCCGGACCGTAGAAGGTCAAACCTTCACCTTTAGCACCCTTACGCAATTTTGTTATATAGTACAGACCCAATACCATATCCTGTGAAGGCACTGTAATAGGAGCACCATTTGCAGGATTTAGAATGTTATGTGCCTGAAGCATAAGCATCTGTGCTTCCAAAACAGCTTCATTGCTCAATGGCAAGTGAACAGCCATCTGGTCACCGTCAAAGTCGGCGTTAAACGCTGTACATGCTAACGGGTGCAACTGAATAGCTTTACCTTCAATCATCTTAGGCTGGAATGCCTGGATACCCAGACGGTGAAGTGTCGGCGCACGGTTCAAAAGTACCGGATGACCCTTCATTACATATTCCAGAATATCCCAAACGATAGGATCTTTTCTATCTACAATCTTCTTTGCCGATTTTACAGTCTTTACAATACCGCGTTCTATCAACTTACGGATAATAAATGGTTTGTAAAGTTCTGCAGCCATCAGTTTTGGAATACCGCACTCACCCATCTTCAGTTCAGGACCAACCACGATAACAGAACGTGCAGAATAGTCAACACGCTTACCAAGCAAGTTCTGACGGAAACGTCCCTGCTTACCCTTCAGTGAATCTGAAAGTGATTTCAACGGACGGTTAGCCTCCGATTTAACGGCACTTGCCTTACGGCTATTATCGAACAAGCTGTCAACAGCTTCCTGAAGCATACGTTTTTCGTTACGCAGAATAACTTCCGGAGCCTTAATTTCAATAAGACGTTTCAGACGGTTGTTTCTGATGATAACGCGACGATACAGATCATTCAAATCGGAAGTAGCAAAACGACCACCATCCAGCGGAACCAAAGGACGCAATTCAGGAGGAGTAACCGGAATCACCTTCAATATCATCCATTCAGGACGATTCAATTCGCGTGATGCACGGAAAGACTCTACAACCTGAAGACGCTTCAAAGCTTCGGTCTTACGCTGCTGAGATGTATCTGTATTAGCACGATTACGCAGTTCGTATGACAGCTTATCCAAATCCAACTGACTCAGCAAATCATAGATAGCTTCAGCACCCATCTTAGCTACAAACTTATTAGGATCTGAATCTTCCAGATACTGATTATCTTTTGGAAGTTTATCAATAATATCCAGATACTCTTCTTCTGACAGAAGATCCAAACGGTTGCTACCCAAAGCATGTTCTTCGGCATATACACCCGGCTGAATAACTACGTAACGTTCATAATATATAATTGAATCAAGCTGTTTGGTAGGAATACCCAACAGATAACCCATCTTATTAGGAAGTGAACGGAAATACCAGATATGAGCTACAGGCACAACCAGCTGGATGTGTCCCATACGCTCTCTACGTACCTTTTTCTCTGTAACCTCTACACCACAACGTTCGCAGACAATACCTTTATAACGTATTCTCTTGTACTTACCGCAATGACATTCGTAATCCTTAACAGGACCGAATATGCGTTCGCAGAACAGACCGTCACGTTCAGGTTTGTATGTACGGTAGTTGATAGTCTCGGGTTTCAAAACCTCACCGCTTGAGCTTGTCAGAATCTCTTCAGGAGAAGCCAAACTGATGGTTATCTTCGAGAAATTGTTCTTGATTTTTGTATCTTTTTTAAAAGGCATAACTTCTTAATTTTAGTGATTAATCAAGGTTGATACTTAGACCCAAACCTCTCAATTCGTGCAATAGCACATTGAGTGATTCCGGAATACCCGGTGTAGGCATAGGATCGCCTTTCACTATAGCCTCATAAGCCTTTGAACGACCTACTACGTCGTCAGACTTGATGGTTAGAATCTCCTGAAGGATGTGTGATGCACCAAATGCTTCAAGTGCCCAAACCTCCATTTCACCAAAACGCTGACCACCAAACTGAGCCTTACCGCCCAATGGCTGCTGAGTAATAAGTGAGTACGGACCTATTGAACGAGCATGCATCTTGTCTTCAACCATGTGACCAAGTTTCAGCATATAGGTAACACCTACAGTTGCACACTGGTCGAATGGTTCACCTGTACCACCATCATAAAGCTGAGTCTTACCATAACGTGGCAGACCTGCCTTATCAGTCCATTCATTCAAATCATCCAAAGTAGCACCATCAAAGATAGGAGTAGCAAACTTCACTCCAAGTTCCTTTCCGGCGTGACCCAGAACTGTTTCAAAAATCTGACCGATGTTCATACGTGAAGGCACACCAAGTGGGTTAAGAACAATATCCACAGGAGTACCATCTGCCAGGAACGGCATATCTTCCTGTCTTACTACACGGCTTACAATACCCTTGTTACCGTGACGACCCGCCATCTTGTCACCTACACCAATCTTACGCTTCTTGGCAACATAAACCTTTGCCATCTGCATAATACCTGAAGGTAGTTCATCACCAATTGTCAGAGCAAACTTCTTGCGCTTATTCTCTGCATCAAATTCTTTATACTTGCGCAGATAATTAACAATAAGTTTAGAAATCAGTTCGTTTGTATGTTCATCTTCTGTCCAGTTATCAGACTGTACAGAAGCATAATCCATTGAATCAAGATCACGTTTTGTGAAACGCTGACCAGAAGCTATAATCTCTTCACCTAATAAATTATATACACCCTGTGAAGGTTTCTTTTCAGTCAATGTAAGCAATTTTCCTACAAGAACACCCTTCAATTCTGCAACTTTATCTTCAAACTCTTCGTCAATCAAAGGCAGTTTAGCCTTATCAGCAATTGTCGATTTACGAGTCTTGATAGCACGTGCAAAGAGTTTCTTATCAATAACAACACCCTTTAATGAAGGAGATGCTTTGAGTGATGCATCCTTAACATCACCAGCCTTATCACCAAAGATAGCACGCAACAACTTTTCTTCTGGTGAAGGATCTGATTCACCCTTTGGAGTTGTCTTACCAATCAGGATATCACCCGGCTGAATATACGCACCAATACGTACAATACCGTTTTCATCAAGATCTTTAGTTGCATCTTCACTAACATTAGGAATGTCGGCTGTCAACTCTTCCATACCACGTTTTGTTTCACGAACCTCAAGAATAAATTCTTCTACGTGTACAGAAGTCAGGATGTCTTCGCGTACCACGCGTTCGTTAAGAACAATAGCATCTTCGTAGTTGTAACCCTTCCAAGGCATATAGGCAACAAGCAAATTCTTACCAAGAGCCAATTCACCTTTCTGAGTTGAATAACCTTCAGTTAGAATGTCACCTAATTTTACCTTCTGACCTGCCTCACAAATAGGACGTAGGTCTATTGTCATATTCTGGTTAGTACGACGGAACTTAGGAATCTTATATTCCTTTACAGATGGTTCAAAGCTAACAAACTCTTCATCCTCTGTTCTGTCATACTGAATACGTATAATATTTGCATCAACGTATGTAATAACGCCATCACCTTCGGCTGTTATCTGTGTACGTGAATCTTCGGCAAGCTGTTTCTCAATACCTGTACCCACAATAGGAGCTTCTGAACGCATCAAAGGAACTGCCTGACGCATCATGTTAGAACCCATCAATGCACGGTTAGCATCATCGTGTTCCAGGAAAGGAATAAGTGCAGCTGCTATAGAAGCAATCTGCTGTGGAGATACGTCCATCAATTCAACCTCTTCCGGAGCAACTACCGGGAAGTCGGCATCACGACGAGCCTTAACCTTTGTACGAACAAACTTACCTTTCTCATCGTAAGGAGCATTACCCTGTGCAATGATACGACCCTCTTCTTCTTCGGCTGTCAAATAAGCAACCTCATCGTTATTAAGATTTACCTTGCTGTCTGCAACCTTACGGTATGGAGTAGAGATAAATCCTAAGTCGTTAATCTTTGCATAGATACACAAAGAAGAGATAAGACCGATGTTTGGACCTTCAGGAGTCTCGATAGGACACAAACGACCATAGTGAGTATAGTGTACGTCACGAACCTCGAAACCGGCACGATCTCTTGAAAGACCACCGGGACCAAGGGCAGACATACGACGTTTATGGGTAATTTCAGCCAATGGGTTGGTCTGATCCATAAACTGTGAAAGAGCATTTGTTCCAAAGAATGAGTTGATAACAGCAGAAACAGTCTTAGCATTGATAAGATCTGTTGGAGTGAACACCTCGTTATCGCGAACATTCATACGTTCACGGATTGTACGAGCCATACGCGCCAAACCAATAGCAAACTGATTTGACAACTGTTCACCTACTGTACGAACACGACGATTTGACAAGTGGTCAATATCATCAACTACAGCCTTTGAATTTATAAGTTCAATGAGATACTTGATAATCTCAATGATATCTTCCTTAGTAAGAACACCAATAGAAGAATCGGTAGTCAAACCAAGTTTTTTGTTTACGCGATAACGACCTACTTCACCTAAATCGTAACGCTTTTCAGAGAAGAACAGATTATTGATAACTTCTCTTGCGCTGGAATCATCGGCAGGATCGGCATTACGCAACTGACGATATATGTAGAGAACCGCCTCCTTTTCAGAGTTACACGGGTCTTTCTGCAAAGTATTAAAAATGATTGAGAAATCAGACTGGTTAATATCCTCATTATGAAGAAGGATTGTCTCCAAACCTGATTCGAGGATATCCTCAATGTTGTCCTCTGTCAATTCTGCTTCACGATCAACAACTACCTCGTGACGCTCAATTGATACAACTTCACCGGTATCGGAATCCACAAAGTCTTCAATTCTTGTACGAAGCACACGGGCAGCAAGTTTTCTGCCGATTGCCTTCTTCAAGTTAGTCTTGTTAACTTTGATTTCCTCTGCCAGATTGAAAATATCCAATATCTCTTTATCGGTCTCAAAACCGATAGCACGTAACAAAGTGGTAACAGGAAGTTTTTTCTTACGGTCAATATATGCATACATCACATTGTTGATGTCTGTAGCAAATTCAATCCACGAACCCTTGAATGGGATAATACGTGCTGAATATAACGGAGTGCCGTTAGAGTGAATACTCTGACCAAAGAAAACACCCGGTGAACGGTGCAACTGTGAAACAACAACACGTTCTGCACCATTGATGATAAACGTTCCCTGATCGGTCATATATGGGATAGGACCCAGGAAAACATCCTGAATTACTGTATCAAAATCTTCGTGATCAGGATCGGTACAGTACAATTTCAGTTTAGCCTTCAAAGGAACGCTATATGTCAAGCCACCTACCAAGCACTCTTCTATTGAGTGACGTGGCGGGTCAATGTAATAGTCTAAAAACTCTAAGACAAAGTTATTGCGTGTATCAGCAATAGGGAAATTGTCTGAGAATACTCTAAAAAGTCCCTCGTTTTTACGTTTTTCGGGAGGAGTATCCAATTGTAAGAAGTCCTTAAATGACTTCAATTGAACTTCCAAAAAATCCGGACACGGAAGCGGATTCTTTACGGAAGCAAAGTTAATTCTCTGATTTTCAGTTGTTGAAGACATAAATAGAAGGTAATAGTGGAACTTCTTTTATTAACGCACAAAAAGGTTAAGTACCCGAGGCGGCCATTTAGGCAACCGTCGGGGCTACTTAACCGTTTTACCTGTCAAGCAGGCTTGTGTTATTTAAGTTCAACTTCTGCGCCAGCCTCTTCCAGAGTCTTCTTCATAGACTCAGCTTCGTTCTTGGCAAGACCTTCCTTAACTACGCTAGGAGCAGCGTCAACAAGATCCTTAGCTTCCTTCAAACCTAAGCCACAAGCTTCCTTAACTGCCTTAACTACAGCAAGTTTATTTGCGCCAAAGCTCTTCAATACGATATCAAATGAAGATTTCTCTTCTGCAGCCTCTGCGGCAGCAGCTGGACCAGCAGCAGCTACAGCTACAGCTGCGGCAGCTGGTTCAATTCCATATTCATCCTTAAGGATGTTTGCAAGTTCGTTGACCTCTTTCACTGTAAGGTTAACCAGTTCTTCTGCTAAAGCTTTCAAATCAGCCATTGTTGTATAATTTTAATTGGTTTATTACTTTTTTCTTTAATATTAATTCTCTCTTTCTCCCAGAGTCTTGAGTACTCCGTGAATGGTGTTTGCACCAGATTGCAGAGCAGAAATAACGTTCTTTGCCGGTGACTGCAGCAATGCAACGATATCGGCGATAAGTTCCTTCTTGCTCTTGATATTTACCAAAGCATCCAATTGGTTTGCACCAATGTAGAAACTTTCTTCAGCGTATGCAGCCTTCAAACCAGGAATACCGGTCTTTTTGTCCATAACTTCCTTCAAAAGCTTAGCAGGAGCATTAGCAGTGTTAGCAAGCATCAATGCTGTAGTGCCCTTCAGGCAATCATACATTGGTGAATAGTCAACATCCATCTGCTCTAAAGCCTTCTGAAGAAGAGTGTTCTTGACAACAACCATCTTCACTTCAGATTTGAAGCACTTTCTTCTCAAGTCGCTTGTAGCTACAGAATTAAGACCTGTAACGTCAACCAAGTAGAAAGCTGCATATTCCTGAATAGTCTGCTTCAGGCTTTCTATAATAAGCGCTTTATCTTCTTTTTTCATCTTATTTCAAAATTAAATTTCGTCCAATGCCTTAGTATCAACCTTGATACCCAAACTCATTGTACTTGAAAGATAAATACTCTTAATATAAGTTCCCTTAGCTGCTGTAGGTTTCAACTTGATAATTGTATCAATGAATTCCTTAGCATTCTCTCTAATAGCATCAGCGGTGAAAGAAACCTTACCGATAGATGCATGAACGATACCTGTCTTGTCAACCTTGAAGTCAATCTTACCCTGTTTAACTTCTTTGACTGCCTTAGCAACGTCCATAGTTACTGTACCACTCTTAGGGTTAGGCATAAGTCCACGAGGACCTAAAACACGACCAAGAGGGCCTAATTTACCCATCAATGCAGGCATTGTGATGATAACATCTACATCGGTCCAACCGCCTTTGATCTTCTCGATGTACTCTTCAAAACCAACGTAGTCAGCACCAGCTTCTTTAGCTGCAGCTTCCTGGTCAGGTGTGCAAAGAGCAAGAACTCTAACCACCTTACCTGTTCCGTTTGGAAGAGACACGACGCCACGAACCATCTGGTTGGCTTTACGTGGATCTACACCAAGACGCACATCAATATCAACTGATGCGTCGAACTTAGTGGTAGTAATATCCTTTACCAACTGAGATGCTTCCTTGAGGGTATATGCCTTACCTGCCTCAATTTTTGAAGCAGCTATCTTTTGATTTTTAGTCAGTTTACCCATTACAATTTCGTTTTTAATCAGGTTTAATCCTTAACCGTAATACCCATACTTCTTGCAGTACCGGCTACCATTGAGATAGCAGATTCCAATGTAAAGCAATTCAGGTCAGGCATCTTATCCTGAGCAATAGCAGTAACCTGTTCTTTTGTAACAGAAGCAACCTTTTTACGGTTAGGTTCAGCTGAACCTTTCTGAGCTTTAGAAGCTTCTAACAACTGAATAGCCACAGGAGGAGTTTTGATAACAAAGTCGAATGATTTATCAGAATAGTAAGTGATAATCACCGGCAATGTCTTACCTGATTTGTCCTGGGTTCTGGCATTGAACTGTTTGCAAAACTCCATAATGTTCAAACCCTTTGAACCAAGTGCAGGTCCAACTGGTGGTGATGGGTTTGCAGCGCCTCCTTTAATCTGTAATTTGATTATTCCAGCAACATCTTTTGCCATTTTCCAAAATAATTTTTTGTGAACACTAAATTAGGCAGATAAACAAAACCCTTGCGGATTATAGTTTCTCTACCTGCATAAAACCAAGATCGATAGGTGTTTTACGACCAAAGATCTTAACCATAACCTTAAGCTTCTTCTTCGCGTTATCAACCTCTTCAATGACACCATTGAAACCTGAGAACGGTCCGAATGTTACCTTTACTGTTTCGCCTTCAGTAAATGGTACCAAAACTTCTTCTGTCTCCTCCATAAGTTCATCAACTGAACCTAAAATCCTGCTTACTTCAGAAGGACGAAGAGGAGTAGGAGTGATCATTCCACCTAGAAAACCCAATACATTAGGACAATTTCTGAGACGTTGCTTAATCTCACCGTTTAATACGGCTTCTACAAGCACATAACCCGGCAAATAACTACGTTCTTTAACCACGCGTTTGCCGTTACGTACCTGCACTACTTTTTCAGTAGGAATAAGCACTTGTGAAATAAATTCTTCCAGCTGGTTATTTCTGGCATCAGCCTCAAGGTATTCTTTAACCTTAAGCTCTTTGCCACTTACAGCTTTAAGAACATACCATTTCTTTTCCAACTCAGCCATTTCAAATGAATTAAGGGTAGATGAATGTCATAATGCCTTGGAAGCATTTATCCATTAGAAATACTGCTAACGCAATCAAAAGGGAAGCAACTAGAACAATGATTGCGCTGCTTGTAAGTTCTTTGCTTGTAGGCCATGAAGTTTTATGGACAAGCTCGTTGTAAGATTCCTTACAGTTTGTAAAAAATTTCTTAAACATACTCTTTATCTTTTGCACGGGCGGAAAGGCTCGAACTCTCGACACTCGGTTTTGGAGACCGATGCTCTACCAACTGAGCTACACCCGTATATTATCGGTCTCTATGTTTCAAGAGACCGATTATGTTGGTTTTATTGATTACTCAACGATTGCAGTGATCTGACCTGAACCAACGGTGCGGCCACCTTCACGGATAGCGAAACGCAAACCTACGTTGATTGCTACTGGATAGATCAAAGTAACTGTGATCTCAACGTTATCACCAGGCATTACCATTTCAGTTCCCTCTGGCAATGTGATTTCACCAGTACAGTCCATAGTACGGATGTAGAACTGAGGACGATATTTGTTACGGAATGAAGTGTGACGACCACCTTCCTTCTGTGTCAATACGTAGATAGAAGCCTTGAAAGTTGTGTGAGGTTTGATCTGACCTGGGTGGCAAAGAACCATACCACGCTTGATTTCAGTCTTTTCAATACCACGGAGCAACAGACCTACGTTATCACCAGCCTGACCTTCGTCAAGAAGCTTACGGAACATTTCAACGCCGGTAACAGTTGTTTCTTTTTCTTCACCAAGACCAAGGATTTCAACCTTATCACCTACCTTAACAACACCAGTCTCGATACGACCAGTTGCTACAGTACCACGACCTGTGATTGAGAATACGTCTTCAACAGGCATCAAGAATGGCTGATCAACAGCACGTGGAGGCAGTGGAACCCATTCGTCAACAGCGTTCATCAATTCCATAACCTTTTCTTCCCACTCTTCAACACCGTTCAAAGCACCAAGTGCAGAACCGCGGATGATAGGAGTGTTGTCACCGTCAAATTCGTAAGCGTCAAGAAGTTCGCGCATTTCCATTTCAACCAAGTCGATCATTTCTGAGTCAACATCTGGAGAATCGCACTTGTTCAAGAAGATAACCAAACGAGGTACGTTTACCTGACGAGCGAGCAGGATGTGCTCACGAGTCTGAGGCATAGGACCGTCAGTTGAAGCAACTACTACGATAGCACCGTCCATCTGAGCAGCACCGGTAACCATGTTCTTAACATAGTCAGCGTGACCCGGACAGTCAACGTGTGCGTAGTGACGATTAGCTGTTTCGTACTCTACGTGTGAAGTGTTGATAGTGATACCACGCTCTTTTTCTTCAGGAGCGTTGTCGATTGAGTCAAATGAACGGAGTTCTGACAAACCTTTCTTTGCAAGAACTGTAGTGATCGCTGCAGTAAGAGTAGTCTTACCGTGGTCAACGTGACCAATAGTACCGATGTTTACATGCGGTTTCGATCTTTCGAATTTTTCTTTTGCCATAATTCTATTTTATTTTGATTGATTAAGACTTGTTTACAACAACAAGAGGTTACTGCAACACACAGTTCCCCTTATCAAATAATAAATCTTTTTGAGCTGTTATCGAGATTTGAACTCGAGACCTCATCCTTACCAAGGATGCGCTCTACCAGCTGAGCTATAACAGCGACAAAATTAGAGCGGGAAACGGGACTCAAACCCGCGACCCTCAGCTTGGAAGGCTAATGCTCTATCAACTGAGCTATTCCCGCAACTATCCTTTGTCACGAAGATTTCCAATTTCCTGGAAACCGCAAGCCCCAGTTGCCCGGTTCGCATTGCTTGCTAACATCTCTTGTGGGTGAAGATGGATTCGAACCACCGAAGTCGAAAGACAGCAGATTTACAGTCTGCCCCATTTGGCCACTCTGGAATTCACCCAACAGACGAACACAGGTAATTTCTTTTAAGACGTCGCTGACGCTCAGCTTAAATTTTCTTTTAAGCCTCGCTAGCACTCAGCCTAAACAAATGTCTTTTAAGCCTCTTGTCGGATTCACTTCGCTTCGCTCGTGCATCCTCCGGCGAGTCTTGAAGCCTAACGGCTTCGAAATTTTGCATTCTTAAAACTGCAATCAAGCAAGCTTGATTTCAGTTTTAATAATCCAATATTTAAAAGAACCCCTTATTCGAGCCTCTTGTCGGATTCGAACCAACGACC
>JAFYMP010000076.1 GCA_017556585.1 Bacteroidaceae bacterium | reverse complement strand
TCCGATCTGGAAGAGGCCACAATGGTGGTTAATAAGCTGTTGGATTTGCATACATATCATAATGTGGATTGGAACGAAACAGCAATCCTGTACAGAACAAACGGACAGTCCAGAGTATTGGAAGAGACCTTTAGAAAAAGTGGATTGCCATACCGAATATACGGATCTTTATCGTTCTATCAAAGAAAGGAGATTAAGGACACGCTTGCCTATATGCGGGTAATAGTCAATCCAAATGACGAAGAGTCCATTAAACGTATTATAAACTTTCCAAAACGTGGAATAGGCGATACTACCATAAATAAACTGAAATCAGCAGCATTGGATTGCGAGGTAACTTTATGGGATGTAATATGTAATCCTGCTGACTATGGAGTTTCAGTGAATAGTGGAACTCAGAAGAAACTATACGATTTTTCTACTCTGTTGCGAAGTTTAATGACCGGCGTATCTACAAGCGATGCATATACCATAGCTAAAAGAGTGTATGAAGAGAGTGGCTTGATAACAGAACTAAGCGCAGATAAGACTCCTGAAGGAATGGCACGCAAAGAGAACGTGGAAGAACTTATGTCGGGTATTCAGTTGTTCTGTAAGGATAGAATAGAAGAGGGTAGTAATGAGATATACCTTTCGGATTATCTGAGTTCTGTGTCGCTGATGACAGACCAGGATAAAGAAGAAGATGCCGATGTTTCTAAGGTTACACTGATGACAATTCATGCTTCAAAAGGACTGGAATTTAAAGCCGTTATGATAGTTGGTCTGGAGGAGAGTCTGTTTCCGAATGAAATGTCGTCTGCCAGTGAACATGAACTGGAAGAGGAACGCAGGTTGATGTATGTGGCTATGACCAGAGCAGAAAAATATCTTTATCTGTTCCATTCCACTACAAGATTCAGACATGGCAATGTAGAGGCTAATCAACCAAGTAGATTCTTGCGAGATATTGATCCTGTTTATATAAACAAGGTGGTAGAAGAACCGCTCTCCAAACCTCGTTTTACATCGTCTTCCAATTTCGGTTTTTCCTCTTTTGAACCATCAGGCAAACCGTACTTTAAAAGTACTGCAAATAGTAGTTCTAATAATTCCAGACAGTTTGCAGAACGAAGCAAACCGAAACCGATGTTTGAGGAACGTAAGCCGAAATCAAAATTTCAAGTTGTTACTGAAGAGATGTTGCAAAGTACTGCATCTGTAAAATCTGATAACGATATTCAAGTGGGCTCTATCATTCAGCACGATCGTTTTGGTATAGGTAAGGTTCTGGAGATGGAAGGCATGGGAGGCGATACAAAAGCGACAATACAGTTTACTAATTTTGGTAGAAAAGTACTGCTACTTAAGTTTGCCAAACTTACTCTCCTGAAATAGATTGTGTGAGTTATAGTGGCTTGAGTTCTACTATCAATCCCATAGCAGCTGCAATCTTATATAATGTTGCAACAGAAGGAACTGTCAATCCTCTTTCTATTCTAGAAATGTAACTCTTGTCAGCTCCTATGCGAGCTGCGAGTTCTGCTTGCGTAAGATGCGCGTTTTTACGGGCATCTAATAGAATCTGGGCGTTGTATTCTTCCCAAGCTTTTTCTACTGCTTCAGTGCGTTTTTTAGAACCAATTTCACCAAACTCACTGATTAGCTCTGCACTAATATCATATATATCATTCCTTTTGTTCATAATATTCTTTTTTAAGTTTTATAGCTTTCTTAATTTCATTCTCCGGAGTTTTTTGACTCTTTTTCTTTATACAATTGAATAATACAACTATAGTTTCACCATCATATATAAAAAACAAACGAAATTCGTTGTTAATATAACTTACTCTAAACTCATAGATTCCATCCCTTAAATATTTAATATAATGGTAGGGGATTTTATCCTCAGTTTCAAATAATAAAAGTGCTCGTAAAATTTTTAAGCGTTCAGGTTTCGATAAACTGTTCATAAAGTCGGTGTAATACCGCTTGTATGCGATTATCTTTTTCATAGTACAAAGGTATTAAAAAGTTGTATAATTGTACAACAAATGGTGTTAATTATTAAATAAAAAAGCAACCGATGTGGTTGCTTTACTTTTGAGCGGCAAACGAGACTCGAACTCGCGACCCTAACCTTGGCAAGGTTATGCTCTACCAACTGAGCTATTGCCGCATATTTAAACTTTGCTGGCGGTTTACTCTTTGTTAGAACTCCTTGCCAAGGTTAGGTTGACCTTTTTTATTCCTTGGGGCAAGGTTATGCTCTACCAACTGAGCTATTGCCGCAAAAATTTTCAAATTTTGCGCGATTTTTGGCTTCGCCTCAGCATACTACACAAGTTTCGTCTGCGTTCGGCTTGCGCAAAAATTGCCGCAATTATTTCAAAAACACAAAGGCTTTCCGTTGAAAGCGGTGCAAAGGTAAGGCTTTTGTTGTAAAGTACAAATTTATTTCCCGTTTTTTTTCTCTTTTTTTCATAAAGAACCAAATTATACAATTTTTGATTGTATATGTAAAGGTGAAATGACTTGATTTCTCTTAAACGGCTTATAAGCGTATCTTCAATAGATTCAATAAACTACAAACAATAACAAATTAAAACAAAGAAAAAATGGCAACTTTTAAGGTACAATTTAAAATTACAAATGTAAGACAAAGAGTAGGGGTAATACTATATAATATTACTCATAATGCTGAAAAAACTTCTGTTGTAACCGGTATAAATCTACCTGAGAAATATTGGAATAAATATAAAGCATCGGTTGTGGCAAATAATCAAACAATTAGTTATATAGATAGGATAGAAGCGGATATTTTGTTGTTGAAGCTAATAGATAGAAGATTGTCAGATAAAATCAAGTTGTATAATGTGAATGAAATATCGATCAGGTTTAATGCAAATAATGATGAGCAAGGTTTTTTATCGTATATGTGTATGCAAATTCTTAAATTGATACAATTCAAAAAACTTGGTACTGCAAATAATTATCTTCACACGTTATACAGTTTTATGGATTTTTTGGATGGGTACAATATAGGAATAGATTGTCTTACCGAAACGCTTGTTGAAAGATATGATTTGTATTTGCTAAATAGAGGACTGAAACGTAATTCTATGTCTTTTTATATGAGGATATTACGCTCTGTGTATAATAAGGCTGTAAGACAACGGCTAGTTTTGCAGACAAATCCATTTGCTAATGTTTATACCGGTGTAGATGTAACCAGAAAACGTGCTGTACAACCGCAAATATTGTCAATAATATCAAGACTTGATTTGTCTGATAAACCGGCATTGCAGTTTGCACGAGATTTGTTTCTCTTTAGCTTTTATGCCAGGGGGATGGCTTTTGTAGATATGGCTTTTCTTAAGAAGTCCTCAATTTCCAGTAATGTGTTGTGCTATACAAGACGTAAAACAGGGCAGAGATTGTCAGTAAAAATTGAACCATGTATGCAAAAAATCATAGAGCGTTATAATGTGTCCGATTCAGAATTTTTGTTTCCAATATTAGTTTCGGATATCTATTCAAAGTCTTATCAGCAATATCGTAAGGCTGTAAACAGATACAATGCAAATCTAAAAAAACTCTCAAAGTATGCCGAATTAGACGTGTCACTTACATCGTATGTGGCTCGTCATAGTTGGGCTACCATGGCACAGAATAGTAATGTGCCTATTTCTGTAATAAGTGCGGCATTAGGGCATACTACGGAACAGACTACACGTATATATCTTTCTGCTATAGATAGTTCAAAGATTGATGAAGCAAACAGCAGAATAATAAGTCTTGTGGACTTATGATGATTTTATAAAAAGATACTTAATTGCATCATATAATTATATTCTGCATCATAAGTTAGAAAATGATGCAGATTTTTTTTTCAAAACAAACAGTATTAACCCTGTTTAAATCTATCCTGTAAAACTTGCATCTTTTCTATAATTTGTTTGAAGGTCGGCTTGCCAGAACCATAAATCATATTTGCTAACATTTCTGCATAATCCTTTTCCCAAATGGTAATAATATCTTCACGAGGTATTAGGACTATTCTTTTGCGAATATCAGGTGTGTAGTCCATATCTTTAACTGAAGTGAATATTTCTCTATGGTGCCTGATATTTTCCCACAACTCATCATCCTTTACAGCAGCTATTGCAAAATCCCTATCCATCATCTGATAAAGGTCGTACAAATGGCGTGATTTTCTATTTGCATTAGCACCATGTCCTGAAACAGAGAATAGTTCATGTAATAAGAATACCTTTTCTAAAAATGTTTTTCCTGCAACTGCTGTCGCAATCTCGGAATCAACAACGCTAGTTTGAATAGCTGGGAAATTCTCTTCTACAAGGCTCTTTATCTTATTCATTGCATATGGCTCTGACAGGGAGCGGGCACCGATTTCCAACATAATAACAGGTTTTAAGTAGTCTAATTCACCCTGAATGACACTCTTATATGTTATCCATATCTTTCGTGGCTCTGGATAGGTATTATCGCCTTTACCATCTTGCTCTGGTTCTATTGTACATAATGTGGTCAATCCAAATTTATTGATAGCGTCAGATAAAGCCATAAAGAAGTCTTCACGAACAAATACGGATGATGCTTTACGGAGCTTTTTAATCTGTTTCTTTGTTAAATCGCCCTTCAAACCAAATAGTGAACGGTCAACAGCAAGGTCTATATCTTCGGAGAATCTGCTGATATGTTTTCCTACCTTACTCAATGAAGTTCCTCCCTTGAATATCAGTTTGTCTGCAAATGGAAGAGTGAAAACTATCTGTAAGATGGTTGTAACCCACAAATCCTTCTCAATTGCTTGTGCTGGTAAACCTATGTGTCCTTCAACTGCTTGTAAAACTTGTTGTTGTTCTTCAATCGTTAGTGAAAAGTAATTATTCATATGCTTGTTTAATTATGTTTCTAATCCACACTGGTATTAACTTAAAGTCTGCCATAACAGATTCTTTTTGTTCATTTTGCAACAATTCTCTAATCCGCTTTATATGCCAATCTTCAATATTTTCTTTTTTTAATGATTTTAGAGCGAATGTAATAAGCATTGCCAAACGGCTTTGAAACGCCAGATTCTTTGGTGCTGTGTTCTTAAATGTTATTCCTCTGCCATTGGATATTTGAACGTGCCTCTTTGAACCATCCGTAAGATATACATAATTCATGGGAACTTGTGTTGAAAGTCCAAGTATATTTAGAGCATACGCGCCTGTAGGAACAATTCGGGCGTGGTCTCGTTGTGCCATTGCTTCTGCTATATGTTCAAATGATGGTTGTAATATACCTAGTCCTAATTTTTCTTCAATTTCAGGGTAGCAATAAATACCTTGTGCAATCCTTATTATCAGTCCCTCTTTACAGAATCTTGTCAAAGTTTGCCTAATGGCTTCTGGTGTACCTAAGTCAACAAAATCATCAGGAAAGAAGATGCTTCCTCTCTCCAAGTTCAAAATTTGTTGTTTTATTTTAGATGTTACACTATCCATATAGCTTTTGATGTGTCACAAAAATACGGTAAATTTGTGACAACGCCAACTCTATTTACAAATATTTTTATTCAATATTGAGTTAACTAATTTGATGAGTAGTGTTCCTGTGATGTGCCTATTTCTGTAATAAGTGCGGCATTAGGGCATACTACAGAACAGACTACACGTATATATCTTTCTGCTATAGATAATT
Organism: Bacteroidaceae bacterium; assembly: GCA_017556585.1. Taxonomy (GTDB): domain Bacteria; phylum Bacteroidota; class Bacteroidia; order Bacteroidales; family Bacteroidaceae; genus Colenecus. Next base: position 31,945 of record JAFYMP010000076.1, on the reverse strand, counting down.
CAAAGATAGATGAAGCAAACAGCAGAATAATAAGTCTTGTGGATGCGTATCAGCAAGGATTGTGATGTTGCATTGCAAAAATAAGAGGTTGTGCTCCGTTGCACAACCTCTTAAGAAATATTATTTAGGATAAAATATTATTACCAAGTAATAACATCGTTGAAATATCCAAAACCACCGGCACCTACATAGTAATACATATATAGATTTATGAGATTTGTATCTGCATCATAATATGTAACACTTGGGACAGGGATTAGGTATGCGTAAACCATACCGTAATTAGGGTGTTTGTAGCCTGTTGTGATATCGTAAAAACCATATCCATTCACGTCCTGAAGCATAGAGATAGAACCATCACCTGCTAACATCAATTTTAGCTCGTGACCTTCTGAATAGAGGTCCTTAATCTTGATGTATGAAGGGTTCTCTGCAGCCTTTTCTATAGTAGCAGTACCTTCTCCAAAGAACTCTGAAATCATATTGCACTCAGCTAAGAATTCCCAAGTATAGTCTCTTGTAACTGTTAGCTTGTGAGAAGTCTGTTTGCCAGCAATTGGTAAATCAGGCAATTTTAAACCTATTGAATAGGGGGTTCCAATTTCTAATTGTTCTTTTTCAAAAGATATTGCTAATGCAGTTTCGTATGAACCATCTTCAAAAACAACTGTAGAAGGAGCTGTAAACAGACCTGTCTCATCAATAATTTCAACTGCTACTTCTGCACTACCTTTTGAATTGGCACGTTGAATAGTGATGTGGTATACATTAGTGTCTGCTGATGTATAGAAGTAATCGCTACTGCTTGAGGTGAATATTGCTTCAGTATTAGTAGGATTATACAATACACCCATTTCATCGCTGTCATCGCATGCGCAAAATGTGCATGTTGCGAGTACAATAGATAAAGTATATAAAATCTTTTTCATAATTATCTAATTAGTTTTAACTATTAACGTGGGTTCTGATCTTGGATGTTGATACTATCGTTGCTATCAAACTCCTTCTGTGGAATAAGAGTAACAAACATATAATCTCCAGGTTCCAATACATTCTTTGATGTGTGGTTAGAACCACTGTAGTCGCGTGAATAACCAAGATTCAAACGAGCTAAATCGTATGCACGTCCCATACCTTCACTCCATAACTCAATACGACGCTGGAAAAGAATCTCTTCCAACAGTGTTATAACCGGTGCATGAGTGTTGTCGCTATAAGTAACGTCATCGGTCAAAGCAGCCAATCTTGCTTCATAATCGCTATCACGTTTTGTACCTAATTCTTTTAATAGATTACGAGCAGTTTCATACTCCTGATTACGGCATGCTGCTTCGGCAGCAACGAGAATCATCTCTTCTGCTCTCATATAAATCATATCAGCAGTTGCAGTAGCGAGATTCTTGTACTGGAACTTTAACTGAGCGAATGGAACAGTGTCTGCCGGGTTATACCACCAACTATTCTTACGAGCGTCAGTGTTAGAAATGTTGTTCCACAACCAAGCGTCAATACATTGCGGTGCAGAATTTCCATAACCACCATTTAGGTCCATGTGTGACATGAATGGACCGTAAGGACCTGTTTGGTCTGCTATTACTTCGAATCCCCAGAAAAGACTAGGCATGCTGATGTCATTGAAAGCGCCTAATTCATCCATGGTTGAAACGCGTGTAAGTTTTGGCTTCTTTAGGGCCTCAGTAGCATATAAATATGCATTATCCCAATCTTCCTGTGCAAGTGCAACACGTGCCCATAATGCGTATGTTGCATATAGGTCAATGTTCATTATGTTTTTCTGTTCTACATCAGCTTCAGTAAATAGTTCTACCGCTGTTCTGTAGTCAGCATTTACCTGTGTAAATACTTCAGCTACAGTACCACGGCCCTTGCCTTTTGTATCAGGTGTTGTAGGTTCTGTGTATAGAGGAATTCCTGGAGCATCGCTGTTCTCAGCATAATTACCTTGACAGTAAATGTTATATAGCCAGAAGTATGCAAAACCTCTTAATGCGTATCCCTGAGCCAATACATATTTACCTTCGTTACCGAAAGATTTAAGTCTTTCTTCCTGAGCTATAACGTAGTTTGCCTGTGATGCAATAGTATAATAAAGATTCCACTGTGCATATTGTCTTCCCGCTGTGCTTGAATAGTCGTTATCTGTGTTGAATGCATAGTCATAATAGAACCATCCATTACCTTTGTCAGCCATTAAATGGTCTTCTCCCTGAAGGTCTTTGAACAACAGAGTACTCATTATACCTGGATTCTCATATTCCCAACCATTTGACCAACCGTTCATAAACATAGCACGATATATGCCGTTTACGGCTGTTTGTGCGGCTTCTGCACTGCTGAAGATCTGTTCTACAGATACTTCGTCAGTAGGAAGTGTTTCTAACTTCTCTTGATCGCAAGAGGTAAGAGAAACAAGTCCTGTAAGTATCGCTGCAAAAAATATTTTTTTCATAATCTTTCTTATTGTTTAATTAGAACTTGATATCCAATCTTAATGATATAGTGCGTGTTGGAGCATATACGTATGTTGTACCACCTGTCATGCTATATTGTGGGTCCATACCTTTAAGATGGGTAAATGTGTGTAGATTATCACCGCTTGCAGCTACTCTAAGCTCCTGTAAACCAATCTTATTGGTCATCTTCTTTGGTAGTGTATAACCAAGAGTGATGTTTTTGATGCTAAAGTATGACGCATCAATAAGCATGTCGTCTGTGTAGGTTTCGGTGCCACCTATAATATAGCGGTGTATATCAGTCACGTCACCAACTTTTTTCCATGCACGTGCTAAGTTCTTGTGCTTTGTCTGACCTGCATAGTAGAAGCTCATCATACCCTGATAAACGCCGTCAATCATTTCACCGCCAATTGAGTAGTTTGTTGAGACAGAGAAATCAAACTGTTTGTACTGAATCTGTGAGTTGATAGAACCAAATAAATCAGCAAATTTGCTACCTGCTATAACACGTGATGCCTGTGCTAGTGTAGAACTGTTTGTGATGTATGGTTCTACCTCATTACCCTGCTTGTCAACTGTTGCCCAATACAATTGATCACCATTGAATGGGTCAACACCTGCAGAACGGCTCAAGTAGTATGAATAGAGAGCTTCACCTTCTCTAATAATCTGATTGCCACTGATAATGTCTTTGCCATCGTCAGTAAGTTTCAGAACTTTATTGTTCATAGTAGAAGCCATAACGGTCATATTCCATCTAAAGTTCTTGCGATTTACAAGATAACCGCTAATAGTAGCTTCAATACCGCTGTTCATCATGTCGCCTGAGTTACGATCGTATCCGCCGAAACCAGTAGAGAGAGGTAGAGGGTAGTAAAGCAACATATCTGTTGTAGTTCTCTTATACCATTCAAGACCAATCTGTACGCGCTGTTCAAACAAGCCTGCATCCAAACCGATATTGAGATTTTCACTGCTTTCCCAAGTGATGTCTTTGCTTGAAATAGAGCCTAACAATGCACCTGAGTTATTAGCTGCAGGATAGCCTAAGTTGTAAAGTGACTGCCATGCATAGTATGAACCAAGATTATCATTACCCTGAACACCATAGCTGGCGCGAACTGATAGGTTGCTCAACCATTCAATACCCTTCATGAATCTTTCAGATGAAATCTTGTAGTTTCCGCCAATAGACCAGAAGTTACCCCAACGTGAATCCTTGTGGAAACGTGAAGAACCATCCTTACGCAAACTTGCTGAAAGGTAGTATTTTTCATTGTAGTCGTAGTTAAGACGACCCATGTATGATTCAATTCTGTACTGGTCGCTTGCTCCACCTACACTTGTCATAGTTGTAGCTGCATCAAGTTCATATAAACCGCCAAAAGGAACACCTGTTTTACCACCTAATAGGTATTTTGTATCGTATGAATACCATTCGTGACCAACGAGAGCGTCAATGTTGTGGTTGCCAAAACTGCGGTTGTATGTGAACAGCTGGTTGAATGTCAAACCTAAACTTGATGTGTTTTGAGTGGTGATTCTGCCATGTACACTTTCAGCGTTACCAAAGAATGGATTATAGTACTGGAGTACATTGCCATTGTAGTAGTCAAAACCAAAGTTTGCAGTCAATGATATACCTCTTGACCAACCTGTTGTCAAGCCACCTAAGCTAAGGTGTGTACGACCTGAGAGGTTGTTTGTTTCTGACTGATATTTGTCGTCATAAAGTGTTGCAATGCTGTTGAAATTTTGCTGCTGACCGCTTGGACGAGTTTTATTACCATAGTCAAAAATCTTTTCACCTGTTTCTTCGTCTAAGATATAATCACCGTTGTTATTTCTATCTCTATAATAAATAGGGTAGATAGGTGCCATCAGCTGTGCTGAGTACCATACGTTACTTGTAGTACTGGCGTCTGTCTGTGAAGAATTTGATTTGCTGTGTGAGAAGTTGATTCCCAAACCGGCTTTAAACCATTCTACAGGACTTGTTTCAATATTTGTACGACCGGTATAGCGCTGGAAATTAGTTGTTTCAAGAATACCGTCTTCGTTTACATAACCAAGTGAGAACATATACTGTGTTTTATCATCACCACCGTTGAATCCTAAAACATATTCGTTTCTCATTGCGTTGTCGCGTGTAATAGCACCCAACCAATCTTCATTCCAAAGCATTTTTGCGTCGCTTCTTACAAGACCTGTTTCGGTATCAATAAGTTCTGCTATTGGATAGTTGAATGGGTTGTACTGCTCGTTAACACCAAAGATTTTGCCTGCTCCTTGTGTCATTTCATAGATAGCGTCATTGCCGTATTCGTTGTAGAAAGCAGAATACTGTGCCTCAATGAATTCTTTTGGATCCATTGTTTCATAACGTGGAAGAGCACGGCTAGAGAAACCTGTGATAGCCTTGAAAGTAACTTCAGATTTTCCTTTTTGACCTTTCTTTGTTGAGATCATAATAACACCGTTAGCACCACGAGCACCATAAAGAGCTGCTGCTGAAGCATCTTTTAGCACTGTTATAGCTTCAATGTCATCCGGATTAATAGCACTGATAGAACCATCGTATGGCATACCATCAACTACGTACAGAGGAGTGTTTGAAGCGTTGATAGAACCCAAACCGCGAATGTAGATGTTTGAGCTGCTACCCGGCTGACCGCTACCTGATGTAGCTTGGATACCTGTTGCCAAGCCGTCCAATGCTTTGGTTACGTTACTTACTGTTCTTCTTTCGATTTCATCGGTTTTCAAAGTCTGTGCAGAACCGGTGAAGGATGATTTTTTAGCTGTACCATAAGCTACAATCATTACTTCGTCCAGAACTTCAGCATCGGCTACCAATACTACACTTACAGTAGGTTTGATAGCAATAGTCTGCTTTTCCATACCGATAAATGAGACTACCAGATTCTTTGCAGAACTTGGTATGTTCTCTAAAACGAATTTACCATCCATGTCGGTAATGGTACCTATGCTTTCTGTACCTTCTACCTGAATGGTGGCACCAATTACAGGTAAACCATCTTCATCAGAAATAACAGTACCTGTTACTTTCTGTGTCTGAGCGTTTACCAGACCTATACCCATAAATAGGCAGGTCATCAACACCATTAATTTTTTCTTCATAAAAAACTTTGTTAATTAATTTGATTAGTGTATAATTATTAAATAATTATTCATTTTTAATGGTAGCTAATTGACTTTACTACGTAAAACAATGATTTCTATAAAAGAAATCTCAAATCTTCATAAATTGCTGATTTTTAACAAGATGTGTCTTTGCGATTTGTATTATATTATATCATGTAAGTCTGTTTTGCTTTATGATAAATAAATCTAAGTTCTTAATATGTGTGAAAAATCGATTTCTTGGAGTTCTTTTTAAACGTTGCTGATTTGGTTAAAATCCTTTACAGAAGACCCTCTAAATTAGTTTGGATATTTTTACAACATTGAAAAAATTATTGCATTTTTTTAGTATTTATATAAAAAATGTGTACCTTTGTAGTTGGTAGTAGAGATTTCTTTTATAGAAATATATCCAATTATTTGATTCTCATAGAGTTGAATAGTTGGTGTTGCTTGTATACCAAAACTAAGGAAATAAATGTTTAACCAAATATTTCATAATTATTCACTAAAAATTCATTTTATGAGAAAGATTCTCTTATCATTGACTGCTATGTTATGTGCATGCTTTGCATTCGCACAGAATATGCAGGTCTCAGGTATTGTTACCGACGCCGACAGCAATGAGCCTATGGTTGGTGTAGCAGTAGCCGTTGAGGGAACTACAGATGGAACAGTGACTGATATGGATGGTGCCTATTCAATTAGTGTACCTTCTAATGCAAAGTTAACTTTCCAGTTCTTGGGTTATGAATCCAAGACTATAGCTGTAGAAGGTAAAAAAGTGATTAACGTAACACTGCTTTCAGAAGCTCTTCAGGTAGAAGAAGTTTTGGTTACAGCAGTAGGTATCCAGCGTTCAGAGCGTTCTCTGGGTTACTCTGTTACAAAGATTCAAGCAGAAGAAGCTGTAATGAAGGCTGAGCCTGATATGCTTCGTGCTCTTGATGGTAAAGTAGCAGGTATTCAGGTTGCTGCTCCTTCAGGTGACGCCGGTGGTGCTACTCGTATCACTATTCGTGGTAACTCATCATTTACAGGTGACAACCAGCCTCTTTACGTAGTTGATGGAATCCCATACAGTAACTTGGGTTCATCTTCTTCAGATCGTGGTGCAGGTCTTGGTGGTGCTCTTGTAAGCGGTATCTCAACACTCGATCCTAACGACATTGAATCAATGAGCATTCTTAAGGGTGCTGCTGCTGCCGTTCTTTATGGTTCACGTGCTGCTAATGGTGTTATTCTTATCACAACAAAGTCAGGTTCAAAGAACAAGAGCAACAAGAGTGGTTTTAATGTAACTCTTAATGCTTCTTACGCTATGGAAAAGATTGCATCTCTTCCTGAATATCAGAACACATACGGTCAGGGTTCTGACTTTATGATAGGTGGTGCAAATGGTTCATGGGGTGCTAAGTTTGAAGAGGGTATGACACAGAATATGTATTCTGATGTTGCAAAATACTATCCTGAACTTGCACTTCAGATGTATCCTGAATTAGGTGGTAAGATTCCTTATAAGGCATATCCTAACAACGTTGCTGATTTGTTCGAAACAGGTCATGTATTCGATACATCTGCAAACATTCAGAGCTACAACGAAGATGGTAACTTTAACGTAACTATCTCACGTACAGAACAGACCAGTTATATCCCTGGTTCAGACTTTGAACGTATTTCATTCTCTGTTGGTGGTAACAAACAGTTAGAGAATGGTTTCCGTTTTGGCGGTAATATGTCTTATTCATATACTGACCAGCAGAGCCCATTGTATGGTTACAACCAGTCTTCTGCTACTCTTGGTGGTGCTTCTTCACTTGGTCGTGCATTTATTATGCCACGTTCATGGGATTTGGCTAACTTCCCATACGCTACACCAGACGGTGCTAACCTGTTGATGAACCTTTCTGCACAGGCAAACAACCCATATTGGGCTTGGGAAAACGATAAGATTCTTACTGTTCAGAAGCGTGTTGTTGCTAACTTCAATGCTGGTTACGATATCACAAAGTGGTTGGCAGTTGACTATAAGTTAGGTTATAACGACTATATTATGGACCGCAAGACCATTGTTAACCTTGGTTCACGTGGTAATGCAGGTAAGGGTTACATTTCAAAGAGTAACAACCAGAATGGTGATATAGAATCAATCTTGTTACTTACTGCCGATAAGAAATTTGGCGATTTGAATGTAAAGGCTACTCTTGGTCATAACTACACTCAGTCAACATTGGAAGGCTTAGGTGCATATGGTGATGAAATTATCAACCCAAATATCTTTGCAATTAACAATACACAAAACCAGGGCGCTTCTGAATCTTATCAGCGCAGCCGTAAATGGGGTGTATTCATGGATGTTGTATTGGATTACAAACAGTGGGCATTCTTGAATATCTCAGGTCGTAACGACGTTTCTTCTACACTGCCTATAGAAAATAACAGCTACTTCTATCCTGCAGTAGCCGGTTCATTGGTATTTACCGATGCATTAGGTATTCAGGATGGTGTTATGAACTTCGGTAAAGTTCGTGCCAGCTGGGCAAAAGTAGGTAATGATGCAGCACCTTATTATAATAATGGTACATACGGTATCTATAACACATATATGGGTCAGGGTATGATGGGCTTGGTTTCTTATCAGATTGACGAAAACCTGAAACCTGAATTTACCTCTGAATTTGAAGGTGGTATCGATTTGAAGTTCTTCGAAGATCGCGTAGCATTTGAAGGTACATACTACAACCGTGTTTCAGACAACCAGATTGGTGCTAAGAGTACTGCTTCTACTACAGGTTACAGCAGCCTTATCACAAACTTCGGTTCAATGAGAAACTCAGGTATTGAATTAGGTCTGGATCTGTATCCTGTATTTACAAACGATTTCCAGTGGAGCATCTACACTGTATTTACAAAGAATAAGTCAGAAGTTCTTGAACTTGCTAACGGTATTGATAAACTCTATATCGGTGGTGACTTTGCAACTCCAAGACCAGTTCTTATGGTAGGTCAGCCTTACGGTATTTTGGAAGGTGAGAAGTTAGCTCGTACAGAAGATGGTATTCCATTGGTAGATCCATCAACTGGTATGTATATCAACGATACAGAAGTTGGTATCATAGGCGATCCTAACCCTGATTACAAACTTGCAATGACCAACACTCTTACTTATAAAGGTGTTTCATTGAGCGTAATGATGGATTATCAGAAGGGTGGTTGTGTATATAGCTCATACCTGACAGACCTGCTTGGTCGTGGTGTTACCAAAGATACAGAAGATCGTGAAGGTCTGCGTATTATAAATGGTGTATATGGTGATGCTAATACATTGCAGCCAATTCTTGATGCAGAAGGTAACTACATTCAGAACACAACAACTATCCAGGAAGATGGTCTTTGGTTCTCAGATGGTACTTTCTCAACATTTGCTATTAACTCAGTTGACGAAGTTGCAGTTTACGATGCAACAGTTCTACGTTTACGTGAAGTAACTCTTGGTTATTCAATTCCTAAGAAATATATCTCAAAACTGAAACTTAACGGTGCTGAGGTATCATTCGTAGGTCGTAACCTTTGGTTCTGGGCTCCTAATGTACCTAAATACTCTAACTACGATCCAACCGCAAACTCATACGGTGAAACAAACGTTCAGGGTATTGACTACACATCAGCTCCATCAACTAAGAGATTTGCTTTCAATTTGAAATTAACATTCTAAACTGATAAATCTCTGAAGATATGAAAAATAAGTTTTTAAATATATTGGGAGCGGGTCTTGTTGCTTTTTCAGTAAGCAGCTGCGATTTAGATATCAACAAAGATCCATACGCAGTAACAGACCTTAATTTGTCACAGTTGCTATCAACTGTTGAATATGAAATTTCTGCTTCATTTGCAGAAGGTGACTATTTGAATGCAAACTTTTCGGCATATACACAACATACTGTTAGCCGTGAGATTGATAACTATTCATTAGTTCCATCATATTCTACATTAGGTAATACTTGGAATAATATCTATATTTACGGTATTAAGAATGCAGATGCTCTTATTGAAGAGGCTAATAAAGCAAATCTTTCATACTATGCAGGTATAGGTAGAGTTCTTAGAGTATATGCTTATATGAACCTTACCGACTTGTTTGGTGATGTTCCTTATTCAGAAGCTAATGTACCGGGTATTGAATTCCCTAAAGCAGATAACAGTGCAGCTATCTATAATGACCTTTTAGTTCAGCTAAATCAGGCTCTTGAAGATTTTACTGCAACAGAAGGTAATTCTACTAAACCTGGTTCAAATGATTTCTTGTACAACGGTAATATCCAGAAGTGGATTAAGGCTACAAATACTATGAAACTTAAACTGCTTACCCAGTCACGTCTTGCAAAAGATGAGATTGCAAACTGGGATGCAGAACTTGCAGCTTTGATTCAGGAAGATAACTTCCTGGCAAATGGTGAAGACCTACAGTTCCCTCATACAGGTACTTTGTCACCTGCTGATGAACGTAAGTCAGGTTATGTAGATGAATATGAAGCTTCTCAGAAAGGTGTTTGGATTAGCCCTTGGATGTATGAAATCATGAACGGTAAGGCATACAACGTAAAGAACAATCCTTTTGTAGGTATATCTGACCCACGTGCTCCTTACTACTATTTCAACCAGTTGACAGCTGATGAAGATGCAGTTTCACAAACTGACTATCGTGATGGTGCTTTTGTATCTATTATGATGGGCTCTAACACATCATATTCATCAATGACACAGGATGCAGCAATGACAGTATTAGGTATCTATCCTGTTGGTGGTAAATATGACGATGGTCAGGGTGGTGCAATTGGAGCAAAATCAGGTTCAGGTATTGCTCCTGATAAGATGCTTCAGGCTTACTCAGTTCCATTTATGAAGGCAGAACTTGCTCTTGCAGGTGAAATTACTGCAGATGCAAAGGCTCTTCTTCAGGAAGGTATTGAAGCTTCTATCTATCACGTAAATGCAGTTGTAGCAAAGGCTGATGCTAATGCTCCTCTTATTGAAGATGCATCAATGTTTATTAACAACGTTTTGCAACAGTATGACAGAGCATCTGATGAAAAGAAGATGGAGATTGTAATGACTCAGAAGTGGGTTGCAAACTTCTACAATCCGGTAGAAGCATACAATGATATTCGTCGTACAGGATATCCTGTTCTCTTTAGCGGTAACGAAGAACGCAAGGCTGTTTCTCCGTTCGATCATACTGTAGAAGCTACTGATTTAACTGCTGAAGGTGGTGCAGAACTTGCTATCTTTAAGATTGCAGATTATCCACGCGTATTGTGGTATCCACAGGATGAATGTGACGTTAACCCGAATATTACAAACAAAGATCGTAATATCACAGTAAGTAATGTATTCTGGGATGTTGATTAATAACAATAAATGGAAAAAGAATTATGAAACTTAGAAAATCATTAATAGCATTAGCAGCACTTCCTCTATTTGTTATTAGTTGCGACAAACAGGAATTGCCATACGATTTGGAGGGTGTAACCCATACATTTGGTATTAGTGTAGATAAGGTTACAACTGCCGATCTATTGCTCGGTGCAGGTACTACAGATGGTAACTATAAGGTTGCTCTGTCAGTTCCTGAGCACATGGGTGACTATACTACATACTTTAAAGAGGCAGAACTTCTCTGCGTTTATACTCCTGCTGATGGTAGCGGTGTGAAATCTGCAGTTGCTGCAACAGGTATTAAAAATCTTCCTTGTGAAGTTACTATTGATATGGTTGCTCTTTGTGAAAATTTAGGCATTGCAGCACCTGCAATTGGTGACAAAATGCAGTTTACTACAAATATTATTCATAAGGATGGTACTGTAGTTCCGGGTTGGACAGAGACTATGGGCTTCAACTTTATGAACCCTACATTTGCATCTTTCAGCTATGCAACATATTCTGCTGCTGCTCCACTTGATGTAGCTCTTTATGAGGGTTTGAATGGCAAAACCATTAAGTTTACTGAATCACTTGGCACTTCAGGTCAAGCATCATACGGTGCTTTGGTTACTCTTCTTACTGAAGATGAAATAACAGAAGCAGGTGTAGTTAAGGCCGGTTTCACTGCTGCCGATTATATTGGTTTGAAACTTACCTATAACTGGTATGGATTTGGTGTAAACTGTAATTACTGCATCTTTATAAACAAAAAAGATTATTCTGTTTCTGCTCCAACTCAGATTGTTGGTGATGTAAGTGCAGACATAATTTTGAACGTTATTTTTGGTGTTAACTACGGACCAGGTAATTTTGAGTTCGATGGTTTCATTGGTGAATTAGATACCCAGACTAATGTTCTTATGTTCCAGCATGCAGCTTACGTAAATGTTAGCGCAGGAACAGCATCATTTGGTGCAGACGCTTATAAAATAGAATTTGGAGAAGAACTTTAATCTATTTTAGATAATAAACATAATGAGCAGGTGCTTTTTAAAGCATCTGCTCTTGTTTTATATATACTCCCGCTTGTGCTCTCTATATAATTTGTTAATTTTACGCACTGAAAAATTTAAATAAGTAATGAAAAAATCGTTATTCTCATTTTTTATACTGCTTATATCGCTATCTGTAGGAGCAAAAAGTGTGTCGGAACAAGAGGCTTTAGCTATAGCAAAGAGCTTTATCAGCAGTAATACATTAACCCGTTCAGGTAGTACAGAACTTACATTAGTATGGACAGGGCAGAGTGAAAATACTAAATCCTTAACTGATGCACCTTATTATATATATAATGTAGATAATGGTGGCTTTGTAATGGTTAGTGGCGATACAAAGGCTGAACCCGTGTTGGCCTATTCAAACGAAAGAAATTTCAAGGTAGCGGAAATGCCTGCCAATGTGGCTTTCTGGATGGATGAAATGAAATCCCACATAGAGAATTTGCGTACAATGAATAATGTGGCAAATCCTTCCATAGAAGAATGGAGCGCTATGTTATATGCTCAGGAAAAGAATAGTGCAGATACAATATTGCTAAGAACAGCTTTATGGGATCAAGGTACTCCATATAACGCTTATACCCCCAATAATATGCCTACAGGATGTGTAGCTACAGCAATGTCTATAATAATGCACTTCCATAAATGGCCCGATGCCGGTCAGGGTACTCTTCCAACATATTCATACGAATTGGCAGATGGCACCAAGAAAACTATTAAAGGTTACGATTTAGGATATCCGTATCAGTGGGATATTATGCCATACGAATTGGATGCGTATGAAATAGATACAGAAAGAACAAGAGCTATTGCCCGTTTAATGTCAGATTGCGGAGTTATGGCACAGGCCAGTTATGACCGTTATGGTACAGGTGCAGTTATTATGGATATAGATCAGCCTATCAGCGATTATATGAAATACGATAATTCTGCTAAAGGGTTGCAACTGGCTTTTCATACCGTAGATGAATGGAAAAGTATAATGAAAGAGAACCTGCTTAACAGGCAGCCTATTCTTTATGGTGCATTGGAACCTACTGCCAGTATAGGACATGCATTTGTTATAGATGGTATAGATGAAAAAGGACGTTTCCATATAAACTTTGGATGGTCAGGAGCTGATAACGGCTATTATGCAATGCCGCATTTTTCAACGTATAGTGCAAGTCATCACATGGTTTGTAATATAAAGCCAGATGAAGGTGGCAAACAAGAGGATCTTATGATTAACTACCAACGTCTATCGGGACTTCTTGATAAAAATAGCAACTTAAGTGTAGAAACTATAGAAAAAGATAAAGAGTATATTCTTAAAGGCAGTGTTGCAAATGCTCTGAATAATGTTTATAATGGATATATAGCTGCTTGCAAGGTAGGCAGAGATGGCACGGTACATGAATTTGTTACTGATACTACATCTCTGTATATAGAAGACTTAGAGGGGTACTATATAGCTGAATACGAAATGGATATAATCATTACTACAGATATTAAGATTGGCGACTATATAGCACTTTATTACAAAGGTGATAATAATGGTGACTGGCGTAGAATGAATACTTATATGGAACAGGATATGAATATCTATCTGACAGACAGATATTATATAGATGAAGTAACATCTGTTTCATATTCAAAGGAAGATTCGCTCTTTGTAATAAATACAAAGGAGAAGGCAGATTTTGTAATGTACAATTCAGATGGTGCTGATGTTACCGGTTCTATAGTAAATGAAGGTGGTGTTATAACCATAGATAGAAAGTTGTTCCAACCGGGTAATTACACTATAGAACTGATAGTATCAGAAGATGATAATGCAAGTTTTCAAGTGGTATTTTGATAATTAGATTGTTATGAAGGTGTTAAGATATATTTCGTTATTTGTTGCAGTTCTCTGTTTGTTGGTTTCTTGTAAAAAAGAAGATCCCGATGTTGTAACTGCCGATGTTAAGGAGTTTTCTATTAATGGTGATGGTGAATCTGTAAAAGTAAACATTACAGCAAACCGTCAGTGGGTTGCATCTACAGAAAACGATTGGATTACACTGCCAAATTCACAATCGGAAAGCGGTACATCACAACTTACTATTCGTGTAAAGAAGAACGAAACAGAATCCGGCCGAGAGGGTAGTGTAAAGGTTATTGCCGGCGATGCCTCAGTTACTATCAAGATAGTACAGAGATTGCGTATTGTTATGGATTTGGATATATCGGGTGCTTACATTGAATTCTCAGGTGATACTATTGATGTTCAGATGTCGTCTAATGCAGATTACTCTGTGGAGATAGTAGAGGGTTCAGAATGGATAACCATGCTTGAAACAAAGGCAGTAGTTACCGATTATCTGCAATTTGTGGTTGCTGAAAACAGTGAAAAGAGTACCAGAAAGGGAAAAATTGTGTTTACAGAACCGGCTGAAGGAAAGAGAAAAGAGTTTCTGGTTAATCAGTATGGAATGCCGGATCTTGTAACAATATCTTATACAGGTAGTGAAGCATACGCACCCGACTTTAATGGCAAGGCTCCTAAAATTAATGTGGAGTGGGGTGATGGAACATCGGAAGAGTATTATAAAAAATCTCCGAAACATTCTTACGAACAGTCCGGAGATTATATAATAAAGACATACGTGCGTGAAAGCAGTAGTTTTACTATCAATAGTTTACATGGTATATCATCAATAGATTTATCAGATTATTGATTCAGTAATCTATCAATAGTATTTTGAGCATCGGTGCACACCTTGGTTTCGTCCATTGTTGTGCACTTTCTGTTTTCTACAACTATGTTACCATCTACAATGACAGTTTCAACATCGGAAGCATGGCAACTATATACCAATTCCGATATCAGGTTAGTATGTGGGTATAGATGTGGCTTCTCAAAATTCACCAGAATAACATCTGCTAATGCACCTTCTTGAAGAATTCCCAGTTCTCCCTCTCTACCTATTGCTTTTGCTCCATTTACAGTAGCCATCTGCAATACTTGATATGCTGTAAGTACGCAAGGATTCATACTGTTTACCTTTTGTAGTAGTGAAGCAGTACGCATTTCATCCCACATATCCAAATCGTTGTTAGACGATGCTCCGTCTGTACCTATTGAAACATTTACACCTGAATCAAGCATCTTTGCTATTGGAGCTATTCCCGATGCCAATTTCATATTACTTTGTGGGTTATATGCTACAGAAACATTGTTTTCTGCAAATGTCTTTATGTCATTATCTGACATATATACGCAGTGTGCAGCAAGAGTAGGGCGTTTTATCAATCCTACATTTACCAGATGTTCTGTTGGATTTGCGTTGTAGCGTTCTCTAACAGTCTTCTCTTCGTCTTGAGTTTCAGAGTGATGAATATGAATACCTGTGGAGAGCTGTTCTGATAGTTCCATAGCATGCTTCATATTATCGGGTGAACAGGTGTAGATGGCGTGTACGCCTATCATCATACTGACTAATTTGCTGTTGCTGAATCTTTTCTGTACGGCACGCCAGTCTTCTTCAAAATGTGGCATTCTGAAATCCATAGCACAAGGCGATACAATGGCCCTTATTCCGGCCTCTTCCGATGCCTCTGCTACAGCCTCTTCGTATGGATACATATCTACAAACGTGGTAGTTCCACCTTTCAGCATTTCAAGTGCACCAAGTTTGGCGCCTATAAGTATTTCGTTGTATCCCATGTGTGCCTCTATAGGCCAGATATGGTCGTTCAGCCATTCCATAAGTGGCACGTCGTCTGAAATGCCTCGTAGCAGTGTCATTGCTATATGTGTGTGGGTGTTGATAAGACCGGGCATTACAATACATCCTGATGCATCTATTATTTTGCAATTCTCATGATGTTTGGCCCGGAAGTTATCTACATCACTCTGTTCTGCACTTACAAAACTGATTTTGTTCCCCTCAATACCTAAATTACCTTTGAAATATTTTGGCATATCATCTGCCACATTCATAGGCAGAATGGTACCGTTTTTGATTAGAATATTCATAAACTGTTTTTTGTTTATGCGAAGGTAGTGTTTTATTCAATATGTCTCCACTCTTTACAAGTTATATCTCGAATAATTTGCAAGCTTTCTCCATCTTTAATTTCGCATAGATGTATTCTGCAATAGTCACCTTGATATATTTTTTTTCCTAGTTCTTTGGAATCGACAATTGCAACATAGTTTTTAAACATCGCTATCATCTGCGCATCTGCATTGCTTTTTGTATCGTAGATAATGAAGTTTTCGTTAATAGGAAACGTGTTGTAGATTTCTGAACAATCTGAAGCGTCTGATATACAAGAATAGCTTATGAATCTATAGGTATTCATTTGCATCTTCTCTTGGCTACAACCGATAAACAAAGAGATAGATAATGTAATAATAATGGTCAGTAATTTGTCTTTAAATAATTTAGCCATATCTCATGCAATATATACTGCGAAGATATGGCTAAATAAAATAACTAGTGTATAAAAATAATCTACTGTTTAATAAAATTGTTCACAAGTGAATGATTTTTCATGTTTTTTATGATTCTCACATTATGGAATGTTCTTTTTATCAACAGTCCAACCTTCTCTTTTTGAAAGACCACACTCTGTACCTGTGAACATTGTTCCAGCTTCATCATCGCCCTTTAGCTGCCAGCTTAACCATGCAGTTGCAACAATACTATATTCACCACCCAATGGCTGACCGTAAGTACCACCATGACCTACAGGAAGGTTTGCTGCAAATACAGGAACGTGATCAATACGTTTAAAATCATCCATACCATTTTCGTATGCAATATCTGTAGGGCCACCCAACATATAAAGAACAGGTGTGTGAATCTCCATTAAACGCTCTTTTTCAGGCATTGGCATACCCGGAACTGCACCTGCGGCATTTGTAAACAGACCGCTGTTACATACCATAATAGTTTTTAGACGTTCATCTTTTGCAACATCAAGGGTTTGCAGACCACCGCATGACATACCTGCAGCTGCTACATTTTCTGCGTCAAGCTTCTTGTAATAAGGACTGTTCTTATCTGCATTCTGAGCAAGTGCCCAATCAAGTGCATCTATAAGTTGTGAAGATTCTGAACGGTTTGCACCTTGACTGAAGCTTGGACCAATGGCAACAACCATAAAGCCATGTGAAGCAATTTCGTTCAAGAAATTTATATGTTCTCTTGGATTGTTTGCGCAGGCACCATTACCCCATACAAGAATAGGAAGTGGATTCTTTTTATCAAATGGTTTTAAATCAGCCGGACGGAAAATAGTGTGGGTAGGCAGTGATGCCTCTTCCATCATGATAGCTTTGTATTCACCAGAACCGCCATTTTCAATAACCTTACTCTTTTCTTGTGCACTTACGTTTAGTGACAGTGCTACTGCAGCTACTGCTGCAAATAATTTAATCTTTTTCATAAAGTGGATTATTTGTTTGTAATAAAATTAAATTCATATTTCTTGCGGTAAAGATAAGTGATAAAACTAAAAATCTACCTATTTATATATATGATTTTAGCGTTTGTGGTTAAAAATTCTTATCTTCGCGCTAATCTATTGCAGTAAATTAACTTAAACTTAATTATATGGAAGAAGAAAAAAGACCGGTGGAACTGCCGGAAAATGCTTATCGAGAATTAAAAGAGGGTGAAGAGTATCAGCCGGTAATGCAACCGGGCAAGGCTTATCCCGAAGCTAATTTTTGGTCGATAGGCTGGGGTATTCTTATGGCAGTAATATTTTCTGCTGCAGCAGCTTACTTGGGATTAAAAGTAGGTCAGGTATTTGAAGCTGCAATTCCTATTGCTATTATTGCTGTGGGTGTTTCTACGCTTACCAAAAGGAAAAATGCTCTTGGCGAAAATGTTATTATTCAGTCTATTGGCTCTTGTTCGGGTGTAATAGTTGCAGGGGCTATCTTTACTCTGCCTGCACTTTATATTTTGCAGGCTAAATATCCCGATATGACTGTGAATTTTATGCAGGTATTCCTTAGTTCTTTGTTGGGTGGAGTATTAGGTATTCTGTTCCTTATTCCATTCAGAAAGTATTTTGTAAAGGATATGCATGGTAAATATCCTTTTCCGGAAGCAACAGCTACCACACAGGTACTTATTTCGGGAGAAAAGGGTGCCGGACAAGCAAAACCGCTTATTATATCAGGTTTGATAGGTGGTATATTTGATTTTGTTGTTGCTACCTTCGGATTATGGAGAGAGGCTTTCACTTCAAGAGTATGTGCTTGGGGTACTGCGTTGGCAACTAAAGCAAAATTGGTGTTCAGTATTAATACTGGTGCAGCGGTACTTGGTTTGGGTTATATAGTTGGTTTGAAATATGCTTGTATAATTGCTGCCGGATCTGCAGTGGTATGGTTTGTAATAGTTCCATTGCTGCCACTTTTAGGTGATACATTCTTGCAGTCGTTGAACCCGGCTATCACAGACCCTATTGCATCTATGGAACCGGAAGTGATATTTACTAGCTACGCGCGTCATATAGGTATAGGTGGTATTGCAATGGCAGGTATATTGGGTATTATAAAATCATGGCCGGTAATAAAGAGTGCTGTAGGTTTGGCAGGTAGAGAATTGAAGGGCAGTAAAAACAATGCATCAGCACAAGCTACTCCAAGAACACAACGCGATCTGCCTATGAAGATAGTTGTTGGTGGTGTAATAGTTGCTTTAATTGCTGTGTTTATGTTCTTCTATTTTGGAGTAATGGATTTCAATCTCTTACACGCAGTGGTTGGTATTTTGGTAGTAGGAATAATTGCTTTCCTGTTTACTACTGTTGCAGCTAACGCTATCGCTATAGTGGGTAGTAATCCTGTGTCTGGTATGACATTAATGACCCTTATCCTTGCATCTGTAATTATGGTATTTGTAGGTCTGAAAGGTACTGCCGGTATTGTTGCGGCTCTTATAATGGGCGGTGTGGTTTGTACTGCATTATCTATGGCTGGTGGTTTTATTACTGACTTAAAGATAGGTTATTGGTTGGGTTCTACGCCGGCTACTCAGCAGGGTTGGAAATTCTTGGGTACTTTGGTCTCAGCTCTTACTGTAGGCGGAGTGTTGATAATTTTGAATAAAACATACGGTTTTGTTGGCGAAAATGCATTGGTTGCACCTCAAGCTAATGCTATGGCAGCTGTTATTGATCCGCTTATGTCAGGAACAGGAGCACCATGGTGGCTCTATGCAACCGGTGCTGTAATAGCGCTTATCCTCAATTTCTGCGGAATATCAGCACTTTCGTTTGCACTGGGTATGTTTATTCCATTTGAACTTAATATCCCATTGGTAGTGGGTGGTCTTATCAACTGGTATGTAGGTTCACGTTCTAAAGATGCAACCCTAAACAAGGAGAGAGTAGAACATGGAACATTGTTAGCATCCGGTTTTATTGCAGGTGGTGCACTTATGGGTGTAGTCAGTGCAGCCCTGAAATTTGCAGGACTTGATCTCTATATGTCCGGTTGGAATGCAACATCGGCAGCAGAATGGCTCTCTATTGTAATGTATGCCGTTCTGATTATCTACTTCATTATGTCTGTCATGAAGAAGAAAAACAATTAGAATAGTCTGATTACGTAATAGACGTAAACAGCCATTAATATGAAGCCTGATATTCGGCCTAATACGCCGTTTGTCAGGCTTTTAAATGCTGATACGGAACGGGTACCCTGATATCTCTTAATATTTGATTTCCATGGTAGTATGAATATAATGAGCAGAGTGCTGAATAGTAGCATAAATACAAAATCGGCATCATATATTGAGAAATCTACCGGAATAGGGCAGATGGCTGATGATATTCCAAGAACAGCAAGTATGTTAAAGATATTCGAGCCTATAACGTTGCCTAATGAAATATCCATCTGTTTTTTAGTTGCAGCTATAAGTGATGCTGCAAGTTCCGGAAGGCTTGTGCCAAGTGCAACAATTGTCAATCCTATAACTTTGTCGCTTATGTTTAATGCCTTAGCAATGATTGTGGCATTATCTATCAGCATATCTGCACCGAAAGCCAACATACCGCAAGATACAACTACAAGTAGAAATGCCGGCAGAAGTTTCATTGATGGAGTATCCTCTTCTTCGTTTTCCGGTTGTTTGTTCTTCTTTCCGCTTATAATGGAAATTGTGATAAACAGAATAAGACCAAATACCAGAATAGCGCCATCTATGCGTGACAATCCGTGTTTGGTAAATGACATTACTACCAATATAGCAGATACAATAATCATAGCAAGTCCGTTAAGTATTATATCTTTCCCTTTTGCAATAATTGGGCATATTAAAGCAGTTAATCCAAGTATTAAACCGATATTGGCAATGTTGGAACCTATAACGTTGCCCATAGCAATGCCACTGTTACCTTTTGTAGCTGCTAACAAACTTACAAGCAGTTCTGGAGCAGATGTACCCATAGCTACTATGGTCATGCCAATAACTAATGGGGATATTTTAAACCGTTTAGCTATTGCTACGCCACCATCAACTAACCAATTACCACCTAAAAACAGCAACACTAATCCAATCAGCAGTTTACATACTGTCAAAACCATATCTATTTTCTTTAAATTGTAAAAACGGCGCAAAGTTACTCTTAAATATGATACGAAAAGTGTTAATAATGCTTTTTTATTTACTATCTTTATCACCCAAAGTGCAAATTATAGTAATTATGAAGAATATTTATCAACTTTTCTCAAAGAGAACAATGCTGTTTGTATTGGTTGTATCTCTTTCGTTAATGTCAAGAGCAGACTGGGTTAAAACAGATTGTGGTTTAATAGCAGATCATTCTGGTGAAAAACTCTCCGTGTCTTTTGTGAATAGTGATGTTGTAAGAGTACAATATGTACCCCAGGGCGATATTGTAGAAAATGAAACAAATGTTTTGGTCAATTACCCTACATCAAAAGTTAAAATCAAGTACAAAGAGAGTGATGAATCAATTACAATGAAAACCAGTGGCATCACTGTAATTGTTTCTAAAAAGAGTGGTGCAGTAAGTTTTAATAATGCCTATGGCGAATTGTTACTGACAGAAAATCAGTTAACTCCGCGAACAACTGAACAGGTGGAGATACATAATGTGGTGTATGATGATTCAAACAGTGTGATAGAGAAGACAGCAAATGGCGATGTTAAAATTTCCAATATTGTATCTGACCAGCCTATTGGAACTGCCTGGAAGGCTGTTGTAAACTATAAATGGCAGGATGGTGAAGCACTCTACGGATTAGGTTCACATCAGGAACCTTATTATAATTTACGTGGAACAATGCAGTATCTGTATCAACATAATTTGAAAGCTACTGTGCCTGTTCTTATGTCCTCTATGGGGTATGGTCTGCTTTTCAATGTAGGTTCTACTATGGAATTTCATGATGATGCAGCAGGTAGTTATATGCAGATGAATGCTGTAAACAGCGTTGATTATTTCTTTATGTATGGTCCGGAATTTGATATGATTGTAGATGAATTCCGTACTCTTACAGGAACAGTTCCTATGTTGCCTCGTTATCTTTTGGGATATGTACAGTCTAAAGAGCGTTATGCAAATCCGCACGATATAGATAGTGTGTTAACCAGATTCCGTGAATCACAAATACCTATTGATGTTATAGTTCAGGACTGGAACTATTGGAATCCATCATGGTGGGGGCATAAGAAATTCTATGAAAAGAGTTATCCAAACCCTGATAAGATGATTAAGGGTGTTCACGATAAGAATGCAAAATTTATGCTCTCTATATGGCCTACTGCCAATGGTGATGAAGCAGAACTTATGGATCCGTTAGGCTATACCTTAGGACGTGGTATATATGATGCATATCAGAAAGATGCCCGTAAAATGTATTGGGATGAATTTGTGAACAAAAACCTATTCTCACTTGATGTTGATGCGTGGTGGTGTGATGGTACAGAACCTGTGGACGGCGACTGGAATCATCGTAGCAACTCTATTGGCAATGATCCGGCTGCAAGATTTGAAAAAAATACAAAAGAGCTTAATAATCTGCTTGGAGAATTACGTGCCAATACATATTCATTGTACCATTCACAGGGATTGTATGAAAACCAGCGTGCTACAACAGAAGAAAAACGAGTGGTAAATCTGACTCGTTCAAGCTATGCAGGACAGCAGCGTTATGCAACCATTGTTTGGAATGGCGATACTAAAGCAAACTGGGATGACTTTAAAGCATGGATACCTGCAGGTATGAACTTCTTTGTTACGGGTTGTCCTTATTGGACTATAGATGCCGGAGCTTTCTTTGTAAAGAATGGTGGCTCATGGTATTGGGCAGGCGATTACCAGAGAGGACCGGCCGATTATGGATATAGAGAATTTTATGTTCGTAATTTACAATTCAGTCAGTGGATGCCTCTATTCCGTAGTCACGGATGTGATTTCCCACGTGAACCATGGCAGTTTGGTAATCCTGGCGAGCCATTCTATGAAAGTATCCTGACACAGATTCATCTGCGCTACAGATTACTTCCATATAACTATTCACTCATGGCAATGGTGACCAATCAGAACTATACTATGACACGTCCGTTGATGTTTGATTTTCGCAGTGATGAAAATGTTAAGGATATAGCAGATCTGTTTATGTTTGGTCCGGCATTTATGGCATGTCCGGTAACAGATCCTATGTATTATGGTGCAAATTCTACAGAATTAAAAGGCATTGAGAAGAGTCGCCAGGTGTATTTGCCAGGTGATGGTCTTTGGTACAATTTCTGGACAGGTCAGAGCCACAAAGCAGGTCAGACTATAAAGACTGCAGCTCCAATAGATTATATTCCTGTATTTGTTCGTGCGGGTTCAATTGTTCCTATGGGTCCGATTAAGCAGTATTCCTGGGAAGAGTCAAACGAACCTCTTGAAGTACGTATATACAAAGGTGCTGATGGTAGTTTTGTTCTCTATGAAGACGAAGGTGATAACTACAACTATGAGAACGGCGCCTATTCAACAATAGAATTCAAATGGAACGATAAGGCAAATACGTTGCAAATAGGCAAACGCCAGGGCTCTTTTGATGGTATGGAACAGTCACGCAAATTTAATATTGTTCTTGTTTCGGAAGGTAATGGTATTGGTATTGAAGCAACAGCAGGTGTATTTGTAGATTATTCCGGAAAAAATACAAAAGTGAAACTATAACTATTCTGTAGTATATAGAATGGGTGGCTGTAGTTTTTTCTGCAGCCACTTTTTTTGTGTTTTTACTCTTTTCAAACTCTTAATTTGATTAATTTTGTGCTCCAACTTAAAAACTGTAACAGATGAATAAACCAAAAATAGAAGCATTAGCTTTACATTATGTGGGAAATCAGGCGAATGACGAACCTTTCTTGCTTTCTAAAAAACTGTTCGCAACCACACCGGACATGAACGAACTATTATCAGATTACTTCTTGGGCTCTTTCAAAAGTGAAGAGAGATATCAATTTGCAGATGATATGGGAATTGAGAACAATCGAGTGTATCGTTTGGTATCGGATATCTTTGATAATCCTGATATGGTTTATGATTTCTCTGTAGATTTGGCAACCCATCTGTATGAAAACTGTCAGCATCCTAAAATTAAAGGAGGTGATTTTATAGTTGTCTATTTTTCTGATTGTAATATTGGAGTTGAGCATTGTGATGCTATAGGTCTATTCAAAATTGAAAACAAGGATTTGTTTCTTACTGTAGAACACGATGAAAACGGCTTTGAGATAGATTCAGTAGAGGGTGTGAACCTGAAGAAATTAGACAAGGGATGCTTGATTTTCAATTATGAAAGAGAAAAAGGATATTTGGTTTCTGTTGTAGATAAGACTAATGGGCAGGAAGCTGCTTATTGGGTTGACGATTATCTGCACCTGATGCGTAGAAAGGATGCCTATTTCCAAACAGAAAATGTGATGACTCTTTGTAGAAACTTTTTGGCAGAAGAGTTGCCTAAACAGTTTGAAGTTTGTAGAGCGGATCAGGTAGATATGTTGAATAAATCTATGGATTTCTTCAAGAAGACACCTAAATTTGAAATGGAGAGCTATACTCAGCAGATATTGGGACAGCCTGCAGTGATAGATCGCTTCGAAGACTATAAAAATCGTTTTCAGGATGAACGTGAATTACAACTTGAAAACAGTTTTGATGTTAATCAGACAGCTGTAAAAAAACAGGGTAGGGCATTTAAAAGTGTTATTAAGTTGGATAAGAACTTCCATATTTACATACATGGTAATAGAAATTTGGTAGAGCAGGGGGAAGATGAGCATGGCAAGTATTATAAGTTGTACTTTCAGGAGGAGTCCTGAAAGTACAACTTTATGACCTTGTTTATATCACCCCAAACCCCTCAAGGGGCTTGGTCGCCTGCACAGCAGGCTCCGAATTATCTATTGGAGTCCTGAAAGTACAACTTTATGACCTTGTTAATATCACCCCAAAACCCCTCAAGGGGCTTGGTTGCCAGCTTCGCGGGCTCCGAATTATCTATTTGAAGAGTCCTGAAAGTACAACTTATAATACGGACCTTATTTATTTTTTTGTTTTGTCACTATAATAATGTAACTTTGCGGTTTATTCAATATGGTTGCAGAATGGAACAAGAAAATCAAATAGCGAGATTCTCAATAACCCAAAAAACAATGATACTTGGCACAATTTTGGGAACTTACCAAATTGTTAAGTATCTGGTATTTGCCTGCTCATTGTCAAAGCCTGCTTTCTCTATAGTCTTTGTCATAATGGCTTTTGGTGTACCCGTTTTGGCTTACATTATTCAGAAAAGATTTAGAGATAAATATTCGCCTAAAGTCTTTCCTTTCTTTTTGTCATGGATGGTGTCATTTTTAACAATGTTCTATTCCGTGGTATTCTCTATGGTGCTGTCATACGTTCTAATAATATTGGTAGATAAAGATGGTACTATCTTTACATTGTTGTCAAATCAGATGATTTTGGCTGCCGATACATACAAATCTATTGATGGAATAGATGTAGAACTTATAGAACAGATGGAACGTTATGCAAAAGCTTTTGCATCAATGACTCCAATTACACTTATAAAAATGTTGATACCAACAGTATTTTCATGTGGTAATATTATATCGTTGATAGTAGCAATGCTAACAACTAAATCAATAAGAAGTAGCTTAAAAAACAGGTAACTATGGATATATCAATTATTGTTCCTCTTTACAACGAAGATGAATCAATCCCTGAACTCTTTTCATGGATAAAGATAGTAATGACCGAAAATGGTTTCACTTACGAAGTAATCTTTGTAGATGATGGTAGTACAGATAATTCCTGGACAATAATAGAAAAATTGCAGAACGAAAATTCAAATGTCAAAGGAATAAAGTTCCGTAGAAATTATGGAAAATCACCTGCGTTGTTCTGTGGCTTTAAGATGGCTCAGGGCGATTATGTGGTTACTATGGATGCCGATTTACAAGATAGTCCGGAAGAGGTTCCGGAAATGGTTCGTATGCTCAAGGAGGATGGCTACGATTTGGTATCCGGTTGGAAGAAAAAACGTTATGATGGCAAATTAAGTAAAAATCTGCCTTCAAAGATATATAACTATACAGCAAGAAAGGTTACAGGGATTAAACTGCACGATATGAACTGTGGCTTGAAAGCCTATAAGCGCGATGTTGTGAAAAACATAGAAGTTTATGGCGAAATGCACAGATATATTCCATTCCTTGCAAAAAATGCCGGTTTTGGAAAGATAGGAGAAAAGGTTGTAAAGCATCAGGCACGTAAATTTGGTACAAGCAAATTTGGATTAGACAGATTTGTAAACGGTTATTTGGATTTAATGTCTCTCTGGTTCTTGAATCGTTTTGGAAAGAAACCGATGCATTTCTTTGGCTTATGGGGCTCTGTAATGTTCATTATCAGTTTTATAGCAATAATTATAGTGGGAGCCAGCAAACTGATCTCGTTAGCAAATGGTATTCCTGCTCGTTTGGTTACAGATAATCCATATTTCTTTATAGCTCTAACCGGAATGATGTTGGGTACTCTGTTATTCCTTACTGGTTTCTTAGGCGAACTAATTAGTAGAAATTCACAAGAGCGTAACGATTATAAAATTGAAAAAGAGATATAAATCTCAATGACACTGTTAGATATATTTTTTTTGGCTGTAGCATTGGCTATGGATTGTTTTGCAGTTTCTATAACATGTGGAATTATTGAAAAGCGAATGGTGCTGAAAATAGTTCTTCTTACTGCATTGATGTTTGGTCTGTTTCAGGCTGTAATGCCTTTGTTGGGTTGGTTAGGAATAAACTCTTTTAGTAGCTCTTTCCAGGCATTTGATCATTGGATAGCATTTGGATTATTGGGCTTCTTGGGGGTTAAAATGATATTAGATGGCATCAAACCAGATGAAGAAGAGAATAAACATCTCAATCCGTCAAAGTTTTCCACTATTCTAACTATGTCAGTAGCAACCAGTATTGATGCCTTTGCAGTGGGGTTGTCGTTTGCATGTATGGGAATGAATACTATAGCATCTGTATTGCCGGCAATCATTGTTATAGGTGTAGTCTCTTTCCTTTTCTCATTAGGAGGTTATTGGTTGGGCATCTGTGCAGGTAAAAAAATCAATTTTCCCGTAGAGATAGTAGGAGGCGTTATTTTGTTGTTTATAGGTTCAAAAATCTTAATTGAACATCTGTCTGCATAACATTATATATAAGGTGTATTTATGAAAAAGTGGCATTATCCGTTTTTAGTATTCTTAATAGTTGCTACAGTAATTATTTTAGCAGAAAATAAACCTGAATATCGTACTTCTCAGGGTGCTGTGTTTGGTACAACATATCATATAACTTATAATCACAACGCCGATTTAAGCACTGATATTACAAGAGTGTTGAAAGATGTAGATAATTCATTATCAACTTTTAATGCTAATTCTACAATATCATTGGTGAATAAAAATATGCAAGTGGAATTAGATTCTATGTTCTTGTATGTGTTCCATTTGGCTCAACATGTGGCAGAAACAACAACTGGCGCTTTCGATATAACAGTAGCTCCGGCAGTTAATGCTTGGGGATTTGGTTTTAAGAATGCAGAAACTATTGATAATGATTTGATAGATAGTTTAAAACAGATTGTAGGCTACCAAATGGTGAAAGAAGAAAATGGTGCTATAGTGAAAGAAGATAACAGGATTATGTTGGATTGCAGTGCTATTGCAAAAGGTTTTGGCTGTGATGTGGTGGCTGCTCTTTTTGATTCCGTTGGCATAGCTGATTATATGATAGAAATAGGAGGAGAAATTGTAGTTAAGGGATTGAATTCCAAAGGTTCAGATTGGCGTATTGGAATAAGTAAACCTACAGATGATTCTTTAGCAACCGAAACTGAATTACAAACTGTTTTAGAGCTGACAAACAGAGCTATGGCAACATCGGGTAATTATAGAAACTTCTATTATAAAGATGGTAAGAAGTATGCTCACACCATAGATCCTGCAACCTGTCGTCCGGTTAATCATAATCTGCTTTCAGTAACTGTGTTAGCAGAAAATTGTGCAGTTGCCGATGCATACGCTACAGCAATGATGGTATTAGGGTTGGAACGTTCGTTGGAACTTTGTAAGAAGTTGGAAAATGTTGATGCTTACTTTATATATCAAGATAATGAAGGGGTAATACAAATTTGTACCACCCCTGATTTCCCTGTTGATTAAGTTGGCTTAAACATTATCAGTTGGTTTGATAACTGAATTTTTCTATCAATCGTTGTTTGAACTGCTCTTTCCATTTCATTCCGCTGGGGCGTCCATCGAATGTGAGATTGGTGACTGTACCTCCTCGTTTTTTTATGCCACTTAAAAGCGATGGGTAATAGTTGTCTGCGTTAACAGTCTCTTTTGTACCCCAGCATATTCTGAATTTGGCTTTACCCGGTATCATTCCAAACTGTTCTACACTTGAATGTGCAGGAGAGAAACACCAATATTCACCAAATAAATCGGGTTTTGTCATACCTAAAGATATACCAAAATCGCCGGCATACATTGTACCATAAAATATACGGCTATCCTTATCTTTTGAAATGGCATATTTGGATTCAATAGAGGGTAGTAATTCCTCTATGTAGAATGATTCGTAATTTTTGTTCATTGTTTCAAAATCTACGTTCCCTTTAGCAACATTTGCAGATAACTCCACTTCATAATAGAAATGGTCAGTTCCTGAGATCTTCATGTTATCTTCATGAGAAATGATAGCAATAATAGGCGTGATTGTTCCTGTCTCAATTAGTGAATCCACAAGATGCTTATATTCAAATTCTTGCCATTGTCTTCCACCCTCTATGAAAAGAGTAGGATAGGAGTTCTCTTTGTTATAGCCTGCGGGTAGATATACATCAACTTTTTTTGTGTGGCTTAATTTATCACTTTTTACATCTAAACTCTCAATAACGGATGTTTCTATACTCTTGGATGTAGATTCTTCTTTACAAGATACTAAAAGAAACATTGTCGCTATAGATAATAATAAATACTTACCTCTTATATCCATATTATTCGTAATTTTGCAACAAAAATACAACGATATTTTGCCATTTAGATTAAACCATTAACTTTTTTTTAAATCAAAGTTGTGGTTTTGCTTAATATTTAGTGATTTTTGATTTAACATTTGTCAATTACGCGTATATAAGTAACTGAATGGTTTTTTATAAAGGATTTAATAATATAATAACAATACAAACTAAATGAAACGATTTGCATTTCTGCTGGCTTTGATTGCAGCTTCAACAATGAGCGTGATGGCTCAAAATGGCAATCTAACAATTAAGGGTAGTGTTTTTGATTTTGACAGTGCTGAACCACTGTTCCCGGCAAATGTTCAGGTGTATGAACTTCCGGATTCAACCTACATCAATGGTACTTCTACAGAAGATGATGGTGCTTTCACTCTTTCAGGTTTGAAAGCAGGTACTTATGTAGCACGTGTTTCATACATGGGTTATATTACTACCGATAAGGAGTTTACTCTTAGAGCAGGTAACAGAAACAACGATCTTGGAAAAATTACTTTGAAAGGTGATGCTCAGATTCTTTCTGACGTAGTTGTAACAGCAGCGCTTGCAAAAGTACAGATGGTAGGCGATACCGTAGTATTCAATAGCGATGCGTATCGTTTGCCGGAGGGTTCTTCAGTAGAAGATCTTGTACGTAAACTTCCGGGTGTACAGATTACCAGCGATGGTAACATTACCGTAAATGGTAAGACTATCTCTAGAATTCTTGTTAATGGTAAGGAATTCTTTGATAACGACAGATCTGTTGCTTTGAATAACCTTACAGCAGAAATGATTGAAAAGATCAAGACATACGACAAACAGAGTGACTTGGCTCGTCAGACAGGTATTGACGATGGTAACGACGAAACCGTTCTTGACCTTACTGTTAAAAAGGGTATGGCTCAGGGTTGGTTTGGTAATGTTGGCGTAGGTTATGGTCGTCCATTACAGGAAACTTCATACGAAGTTGAAGATCTCTACAACGTTAACGCTAACGTAAACCGTTTTGGTGAAGATCGTCAGATGACTATTATGGCATCAGCAGGTCAGTCTGCCGGTGGTATGATGGGCGGCGGTATCGGTGGCGGTATCGGTGGCTTTGGCGGAATGCGCGGTATGGGCGGTTTCGGTGGTGGTTTGAGCAAAAACTACAATGGTGGTATGAACTTCGCTCGTAACCTTGGCCCTGAAATCTCAGACGATTCATACAAATATGAAATAGGTGGTAGCATCAACGTAAGTCATAGAGATTCTGAATCACAGTCAAAGACTGCTTCTGAAAACTTCTATGCAGGTGGTATGCATACATGGTCTAACAGAGAAGGTTCTAGCTCAAATGGTAGCACAAGCGTTAGCGGTCAGTTGCGTTTTGAATGGAACCAGAGTGAAAAGACCAGTCTTATCTTTACTCCTCAGTTCTCATACAGCGAATCAGGTAGTACTTCTAAGAATATTTCAAAGACATTTAATAAGGATCCATACAAGTATGCTTCAAATCCTCTTGATATTGAAACTGTTTTTGAATCAACAGATTTAGATCCTTTAGCTAATTATTTGGATTCACTTAATAATGCTTTGTGGAATAGTCAGAATAGTAACTCAATGAGCGAAAGCAACAGTATGTCAACAAGTGGTAATATATTGTTTACCCAGAGATTTGACAAACCGGGTAGAAATATCTCTTTGAATGCAAACTATTCATTGTCAACAAGTACCAGTGATTCATATTCACGTAACGACCAGATTCGTTCTTTCATGGACTTTGGCGGTAATATAGGTCGTAGAGATACAACAATTTACAACAGATATAACGATAATCCAAGTAAAAACAGAAGCCTCAGAACTCAGATTTCATATACTGAGCCATTGGCAAATCAGACATATTTGCAGTTAAGCTATCAGTTCTCATACAATTATTCACGTAGTGATCGTTCTACATACGATTTGCCACAAACAGGTGCATACGAATTCTGGGGAATGCCAGACTGGGTATTGGAAGATAACTATATGCAGTTCAAGGACGATTCACTCAGTCAGTTGAGCTACTACGAGAACTTTGACCAGACCATTCAGCTTCAGTTGCGTAAGGTAACAGAAAAATTGAATCTTACATTTGGTTTGTCTGCTCTTCCACAGCACTCAAAGATGAACTACAACTACATGGGTCTTGATACAATGTTGTCACGTACAGTATTTAACTGGACTCCTACAGTGAATATGCGTTATCGTTGGACACGTCAGGAAAGCTTGACATTCCGTTATAACGGTCGTACATCACAGCCTAGCATGACTCAGTTGCTTGATATTACTGATAACTCAAACCCTCTGGCTATTTCAATGGGTAACCCTGGTTTGAAACCTACATTCTCAAACAGCTTGAATTTGAACTATCAGAAGTATGATCCTACATCAATGTCAAGTATCAGCTTTGGTGGATCATTCTCAAATACAATTCGTCAGATTACCAATAAGGTGACTTTGAACAATGACGGTGGTACAATCAGTCAGCCGGTTAACCTGGATGGTATGTTCGCGAACTGGAATACAAGTGGTAATGTTAACGCTATGCTTTCAATGCTCGATTCAAGATTGACAGTAAACTCAAATACATCTGTTAACTTTAGCCATCAGGAAGGTTGGGCTTCAATTATGGGTAAAGAATCTGAATTGAGAACTACTTTAACAACTGGTGTTAACGAAAGATTGGATGTTGCATATCGTAACGACTATATTGATGTAGCATTGCAGGGTAACTTTAGATACAGCAACAGTACTAACGACTTGCAGCCTGAACGTGAAATGAATACATTCGATTTCAGCTATGGTCCTAGCGTATCAGTACTTTTGCCTTGGAGAAGCTTACGTATTATCTCTGATATGATGATGTCAAGCCGTAGAGGTTATTCAGCAGAAATGAATACAGACGAACTTATCTGGAATGCCGGTATGTCAGTATCAGTATTGAAGGGTAACAAGGGTACAATCTCTGTTAACTTCTATGATATCCTGAACCAGCGTAGTGATGTTAACCGTTCTATGACAGCAACCAGCCGTACTGACTCATTCAACCAGACAATTAACACATACTTTATGGTGAACTTCTCATATCGTATCCAGGTGTTTGGTGATAAGGAGGCTCGTCAGAATATGCGTGGAATGCGCGGCGGCATGGGCGGCTTCGGCGGTGGCATGGGCGGCTTTGGCGGCGGCATGGGCGGCTTCGGCGGCGGCATGGGCGGCTTCGGCGGTGGC
>JAFYMP010000075.1 GCA_017556585.1 Bacteroidaceae bacterium | reverse complement strand
TCTCATCCATTCTTACGTCCGAATGGTCTTTATGCGATCACCGTAATGGGTTGATAGTCGAATCGTTATGTGATGATTCAAATGGAGAATCTTCATTTTCCGCGAAAAAGCGCCCGTTCCTATTTTCCAATATTATGTATAATTCTTTGGAAGAAAATCTAAAGAACAGACTTAGTGATTTGAATGTAGAAGCAGGAAGAAATATCGATTTGTATTCGTTTGTTAAGTGGCGCAGAGAACTTAACGAGGAGTAAATGAAGTATTATTAAAAGTGCGTAGCGCGTTTGTCTGTTTTTTTACGTCTAATTGTATTAATGAGAGAATAGAATTAATGATAAAATAAAGACTATAGTATACACGTGATATTTTCTTTATATCAACTCCTAATATGTATAAAATTATATCCAAATACAAATATTGCACGGAGTTACACTTTGATAGAAATTATTCATTATTTCATTCTGTAGTATAGAACCTTTAAAGAAATAAACTATGAATGAAATGACTATTTGGAGGAATATCAAGCAAAATGCTTCGAATCTTGGTAGAGGTACAACACGTATACTTCTTGAATTATACTATGTTTTAAAAGACCCTACAACTTCTGTGTGGGATAAGACGATTATCGTATCTGCGTTGGGTTATCAGTTTCTGCCCAATCAGCTATTGAGCAAAGAAAAGCATGGCGTGTTTGGTTATGCCGACAATGTTGCAACTTTGATGATTGCCTACAACAAGGTTAAGAAAAGAGTGACCCCACAGATTGCAGTGCAAGTTGATCAGACACTCAATCAGTGGTTTGGCTATACAATAATTGAGTAGTATTATTACATACAAACAGATTGAATTAAGATAACGTTTATGCCCAATAATACTTATAACCAAGAATTGTTTAAGCAATTCAATATTTCCTCTATGGAGGAATATGAGAAACTAAGTAATAGTTTTGGTCGTTTTGGTCTTTCGGTACAAACCGTGGTTGATGCTGTTAAATCGGCATGTGATTTCTTCAATATACCAATGCCACGTTTAATACAGGACTGTTCTGATGATAAAAATGGTCAGACAATGTTTGTCAACTACAATTCCGGAAGTTATGAAGATGATGTTCTGTGTATCAATTTAAATCAATTGGTGGATCTGAGAATTGAAACCATAGAAGATTTCTACTTGGTTATAACTCACGAATGTGCCCACAGAGTTTTACAGAACACAAGATTTCCGGGTGTTAATAATGGTATCTGGGAACAGGAATTAGCTGCTGATTATCTTATGGGATGCCGTGCCGGACTCCATAATATGAATAATTCAAAGATTCTTGTCAGTATGTTTCTTACTCCGGGTAGTTATTCACATCCTGATGGTATGATTAGGGCACTGTTTGTAAGAGATGCCAAGTTTAGAGTGATAGAAATGCGTGATAATTCTATTCCATTAACTATACCGAATCTGTTGAATGAGTTTATGGCATGTCGCCAGAAGTACTTACAAGAGATTCAAGAGTGTCAACAAAAATATTATAGGTTTTAATGGAGAGTACAATTAGAAATGCAAACATCTATTCTGCTTATCTGGAAGGCAATGCCACAAAAGATGAAACGCAGATAATTCTTAATAGAATAATGCGAAGTTCACGTTTTATAATGGAACTAAATTTAGCTTCAGGAAATTCATAATAATTGAGTGCCAATCTAATAACGAGTAATCAACTTAAAAATGGTTTCTAATAATGAAAAATGAAGATTCTCAATTTGTTAAAATAGATATTGATGTTATTTGTGATGATATGAATAACGTTAAGTTATCTGATGGTACTATATATGTGCTGAATTCTGACAACGGTTTTGTGTATGAAGCACAAACGGCTATGAAATTCTGGCTTATGGTACTTGAAGGACAAGATAATGGTTATATATATGATTATAAAATTAGTGTAATACATGATACATCTGCATGGCTTGAACATGGCATTTTATATGAAGCAATAAAAGATGGTGTAAATATTGTTTTACCTATATCGACACCCAATACTGAAAAACAACAATATATTGTAGCAAAGGCTAATCAGGAAACTGCCGGAAGTTGTATTACCAACATGATTGTCAAGGCAGAAAAACTGACAAAAAGTGCTATAGAGGAGGCTTTAATGAATTTGGCTGTTCAGGAGCCAAAAACATGTAAAGATATTTTTAGAAATGTTTGCGGTGAAACCTTATTTGATGACGATGAACCTGTTAAATCCATTCATTGTAAAATAGTTGGATTACCAAAGGAGAAATCGACTGTATTTTCTAAAGCAGCATATTCAACAGTTCCGGCAAATATATCTTATAAAGAATCTAAGGTTATTATCAATCGCTTTGTGGAAAACTGTAATCTTATTAACGAATCACGTAATATGAATAAGTTTCCCATTGATTTTGAAGAAAAGTTACAGAAAGCAAAAGCAGAAGTTAATTACGTGTTTGATCTGTTTTCACCTAAAGTTTACAGTGAATTTATGCTACAGTTCTTCAATACTAAAAATCTTGCTTTAGCTTTTGACAATTGCATAAATAGAGAAAAGATAGCACAGAATTCCAAGATTATTGTATCAATAGAAACACCCGACCCTAAATTAGAAAAGGATAAGCACAAACTGAAGACAAATGGTATGTATAGAATTTATCTTCAAAGAGGAAGGAAAAAAGTACAGGTTCAGTTTGGAAGATGTGCATCAATAGTTGTGTACATAATGTACTTATTGGATAGGAAAGGTCGCGGTAATAGAATTGATACGTTGAAGATAGTTAATAATGAACAGCAATTCTGCAATATCTATGGTAGGATATACAAAGATTATAATGGCGCAGAGAGTAGAAAGGCATTCAACACATGCAAAACAATGTTTATAGATGGTAAGGTTAAAGAGGCCCGTTTAAAAGATTATTATCTTGATATTCGCACTTCTCTTGATAGTAGTGTTGCTGAATTAGGTGAATCTGCTTTACCATTTTATATCCCAAATGAAAATTCTCATATAACTGTTTCAAAAAAGAATATAATCATACCTGAAACTTTTAAGAATATAACAATAAATTGCTGAAAAATGAACGTTTTTACAAAAATAGTTATGTATAAAATATTGATTTTAAGACAATTGTAACAAATATCATTTTGGGCTGTCGCAAAAATAGTCCATACCGGTCATTAAGTCGAACTTTGCGTTGTGAAGTTCGACTTTTTTGTTACAAATTAAACAATACGCGGTATGGATACAATGACTATTGACGGTGGAGTTATAAAGCTGATTGAATCAGCCAGTGACAAACATTTTACACTTAATGCAGAACAACTATTGGATTTTGCAAAACAAGTGATAGCAACAATAACAGCAGGTCTATGCAAAATTGCCAAGAAACCTGCTATGAGTGGAGCAAAAGTACTGGAAAAGGTCAAAGAACTATTACTTGATTCAGATGGAAATATAAGCGAAGAACTGAATTTCTTTTGTGATCAGGATGCTTTGACTACAGTATATGAATCTGTAAAAACCTATTTGACTGAAACAAGTTACAATAGCGAATCGGCAAATATTATACATAACATCAAGACCAATCAGGACTTTGCTTACAAATTTTTCTATGGTTCAAGCACTATACCGGGCAAAAGCATTTGTCGTCTTCGTTCCAACATAATTAACAATGTTCGCAAAAGCTACAATGTTGATATAGATCCAAATGATTTTAGTACAATCTTATACGAACATTTGTGGTCTGATGGTACCTGGAAAGTATTGGATTCATATTCATACCGTAGCAGTTTTTACCAATGGTTGCGCGTAGTGGCTTCTCATTGTATTATGTCTTATTTGGAAGATAATGGTTACATAAAGATATCACGAGCAAGAACTCCCGCAAATACGCGTTTGATCTTTGGTAATTACACATCTGAATATTGCCAGACCGTAATAGATGAAATGGTACATATTAAACCCATTCACGATTTTCTTGTTGCAGTATATGTGGATCGTTTTGACAAACAGGAAATAATGACTCTTTTCAATCTGGATGAACAGATGTACAAATTAACACTAAAAGCATCTGAAAAGGTACTTCAGACAGCCTTACTTAATAGCGAGCATCAATTTGAAGATGTTTTGGTAGATAAAGCTCCAAGAAGAATTACATTACCATCAGATTTCCTTACTGTAATAGGCCAAACCAATGCTGCATATACAGAAACCAGCCCTTTGCGTGAAGTTCTGGGAATTAGCCAAGATGATTCGGATTTTGAAAAGAAAGTAATAGAATTCCTACATGATTTTACGGACAAAATGCCTTGGGATGATGAAGAAAAAAAGGTATGGAAATGGCGTTATATTCAAGATATGAAACCTGTTGATGTTGCAGAAATGTTATCCGGGCGTTCAAGACACTGGGTTGACACCAAATTTTCCAGATTGAGAAAAGAATTCAATGTTGCCATACGTCAATGGTGGAATGATATTAACTCAAAAAAGTACAACTATGCTGTTTGAATTGGACACAAATTTAGAAGGTTACAATCTGATAGGGCTTTTAGGAAAAAGCACTTCGTATAGAGATGTTTATCATGTAAGAGAGGAAAACTCCGATAAAGATATGATAATGATAGTGTATAATCTGAAGGCTCTTCCGGATTGTTTTGATGAAGATGTTATTCCGGAATTTGAAGTAGCCAAGAATTTGGTTAACATTACAGGAGAAACAAAACTTATGTTTCCTGAATTCGTTGAACATGGTCATTTGGTAGATGAATTTGTAGCTATTAGTTGGATGGTTCTTGAATACGAAAACTACACTACACTGCATGACTATATTTTTTCAAACAACTCAATAGATGAAAAGGAAATTTTACTGCAATTCTATAATCTATTGATTGGTATTAAGGAACTATCATGGCAGTTAGGTGGTGGATGCCATAATAACATATCTACTAATAGTGTTTTAGTTTATAATGATAAGGATGGTAACACGAAATTGCGTATAGCAGGGCTAAACTGTGTTTCCATGAAATGTGAAGGTACTGTTACATTTGACCGTACCATACCATCGGTGTTATTCAAAGCACCTGAAACACTAATAGGACATTACAATATTAAGACAGATATATTTGCTTTGGGTATTCTACTTGCTTATATTCTACAAAAAAAGCATCCTTGGGAAGAGGGGATAACTTCTTATGGAGAGAATCTGAATGATGCCAGAATGGTAAGATATATGAAAGACAATGATGCGCAACTTGATATGGAAGAGCCATTAAAAAAGATTGTGGCAAGAGCTATTTCCCTTAAACCTTCCAGAAGATTTCAGAACATTGAAGAGTTTGCTTTTGCAATAGCTAAATATCTTGGAATTGAACAACAGAGGGAGAGTGATTTCCTTACCAAAGAGGTATCTAAAAAGGATATTTTTAAACAGAATTCTAATACAGAAGAAACAGCAGAAGATTCCAAACAGCAGGTATTATCGCAACCTAAGTCTAATGTTAAAATTGAACGTGTTACGGGCAATGGTTTTAAAGATGTGGCAGGCATGGAACAATTAAAATGTAAACTGACACGCAATTTTGTAAGTATTATGCAAAATCGCGAATTAGCTGAACAGTTCCATATTACGCCTCCCAATGGGATCTTGCTTTGGGGGCCTCCGGGTACAGGTAAATCTTTTATATCTAAAAAATTAGCCGAAGAGAGTGGGTTGCTTTTCAGTGTAATAAACCCAAGTGATTTAGGTAGTATATACATACATGGTTCACAGAATATGATAGCAGATCTATTTAATCGTGGGGAAGAAATGGCTGCAAAAAATAATTGCGGTGTACTTCTGGTTTTTGAAGAATTTGATAGTCTGGTTCCTAAACGAGGAACTAATGATGATAATAATCAGGCAAACGAAGTGGCTGAATTTCTGACCAGACTCAATGATTGCGCCAATAAAAATGTCTTTGTTGTGGCAACCACAAATCGTATAGACGCCATCGACCCTGCTATAATTAGACATGGCCGGGTAGATGAGATTATATATGTAGGGCTTCCCGACGATAATGCTCGTAAAGAGTTAATAGAATTAGAACTTGTTAAGCGTCCACACGATGAAATTGACACAAATCATATTGCAAAACTTACACATGGTTATACGTCAAGCGATATTAGTTTTATAGTAAAAGAGTGTGCCAGACGTTCGTTTGATGTAAGTGTACAAGCCAAACATCTGGTAAAAATCAATCAAGATTTATTAGAAAGAACAATTGCAGAAACCAGACCTTCTGTTACACCGGATGAACTGAAACAATATGAGAAAATGAATGAGAAGTTCATAAAAGGGAAAAACAATGAACGTCCTCGTATAGGTTTTAATATTATTTGATAGAACTACTTTATAAAACGATTCTTTTATGTAGATAACAAAACTATGTATTATGACTAAGAAAGAGATTATTTTACAAGAATTAAATGCAATGGGGTATGAACCCACTGAAGTAGAATCATTAGGATATGTATTTTGTCATGAAGATAAGTACTTTCTGTATTCTCCTGAAGATGATGATGAAGAGTTTTTGCGCATTGCCATTCCTCAGTTATATGATGTTACAGAAGAGAATCGAATTGATGTAATAAAAGCATTGCATGAAACTGCTTATTTAATTAAGTATTCCAAACCGGTTATAATGTACACTGATTCTGTTTGGGCTATATACGAACATAAATTGGTAACAACAGATAATCTGTCTGAACTATTAGAACATATAATTCGCGTTCTTGAAGTAACTGCATTTGTTTTCCAGAAAAAAATAAATGGAGAAGAATTGATTTTTGAAGATTCATCTGAAGATGAGAATTCAGACGATTCAATTGAAGCTAAGATAAATAAGTTATTAGAAGAAATTGAGTTATAATATACATCAAATTATGGAACAAAGATATGGATACGTTTGAATTGGCTCAGAAATATTTTGCAGATCATAATTATCGTATTATAGAAATAGATACTGCAAATCAGGTAATAACATTGCGTTTTCAGATGAATACCATTCATTTCTGGTGTTCTCCAAATGACGATAATTTCTTCTGTTTGGCATTGCCACGTTTTACTGATGTTAATGAATATAATATTGAACAAGTAAAAGAGAATTGTCATCAAGTAAATAAAGATGCGAAATTGGTAAAACTATATATTCTGGATGAAGTTATTATAGCGTCTGCTGAAATATTCTATTTGGCAGAAGAAGATTTTAATTTTCAAATGAATAATGCATTGAAACAATTGATAGCGGCAAAAACTATGTATAAAAAGTTAGATAACTGAATAGGAGATTAAAGATATTTGCTTAAATTTATGGTCACAAACTAAAACTAACAGAATTATGGGAAGAATTAAAGAAGTACGTGGACTAAAGTGCCCCAATCATGATTATATAAGAGATAACTACAATTTTACATACGAAGAGGCTTATCCGGGAGCAAGACCACTATCAAGTACACGATGTGTTAAGTGCGGTTACACAATGTCTCTTCATAAACCACAGAAGTAGATATGTGTAGATTTTCCAAATCGGCAGCTCAAGCATTGGAGTGGTTGCGAAAAATGAACATCGAAGTTAAGCCGGCAATTGAGTCTGGTGAAATGTACGAATTTGAGTACAAGGATACTTTAATGTTCATAACTGTAGATACGAATGACAATGAGCTATTTCTTAGTGCACCGGTATATCTTACCGGAGATACCGATGAACACAACAAAGAGATTTTTGAGATTGCAGAGTCTATGACTCGCGAAGAATTGAAAGACTACATAGTTGAATATGTCAAGGAGGCATTGTCGTATGTGGGACAAGTTTATGTTCGTCCTAACCATATTCGCAAATTGAGACGGTACCAATTGTTGCAAATGCTTGATGAGATAATAGAAATTTACGATACATTTTTCGCTGCGACAATGATAGCTTCTGCACCGTTGGAATATTGGTTGACTGAGGAAGATTTAGGAAAAGAAATAACAGATTACACTGAAGTTTCTATAAATGGTGATAATGAATAATTTTGTAGAACTTTGGTCCCGCGCTGTCACGAAGCGTAGATTGGAATCGTAACCACAAATAGCACAATGCCGTTGGTCGTGAACATCAGTATTCCCTGCTTTTTGCCAAAGAAAATAGAGTCGTAAGTTGGCTGCCTTGCCTAAGAATGGCAAGACCTCCGCGCAGTGGTTAGAAGATGGAGGAAAAGGGGAAGTGGACGCACTTCCTCTTTTTTTTCACAACAATGATAGAATGGAACCAATAGTATCATCCTTATATATGTAAATAACTTAATAATGTATAACGAAATGATGCAGAACACAATTAAATACAATGAGCCAATACGTACCCTGCTACGTGATTTTGAGGATAAAAGAAGCGCTAAGGTGGTTGAAGCACGCAAGGAGATAAGAAGACGATTTGATTATATAGATGGTTCTCAACAGATTCGTTTTTTATATGCTTGTTTTAATTCCGGTAAAATGGATAGAGAGTGGGCATATCAAAAGGTATTACAACTTTGGGATCCACAGTTTGAACCGGTTATTCATAAGTTGTGGCATGAATACCACGAAAAGAGTGCTGCTCTCTGTATGGCCAAGCATTTTTCAACAGATGTGGTTTTAAGTGAATTATCAGAAATAGATAATAAAAGTACCCACTATGATCTGTGTTTACGTTTTGTCAATCATCATCAATTCAAGATTGATACATCAAAACTGACACCATTACAAGTACTGTCTATCTATACAAAAACAAACTATTCACCTTCGTATGACGAAATAGCTGAGCAATTGTATAGAGTGATTGAAAATATTGCAAATAAATATACTGCTATAATGAAAATATCAAGTAGAGATGATTTTTCATGTAGAAACTTTATAGAATGTGGAACAGCATATTATCTGATTTTTGAACTGAAACAATACGATCTTTTAGGGGAGTTCAATCACTGGGATGAATTCATTGTTGAACAAGTAAAGAAGAGCGATGATTTTCACAAAACTCAAGAAAAACATCTATCGGATATTGATTATTGCGAATTTGTATCTACTTTATTTAAAAAGTTTATGCTCTTACACTTATCTCAATTAAAGAACCATAAAAAGGAACTATAAAATAATAAGTTTATCAGGTAATGACAAATATTGATTACAGAACTAACAACTATATTTAGAGATTATGGGTTTATTTAATAAGAAAAAGAAAGAACAAGTTATTCGAGAGTTGCATAGTGAGCGTTATAATTTTGAATATGTAACATTACCATCTATGGCTACTTATGCGCCAATGCACCTATTTAGTGCCGATTACGAAGGTAATGAACTGTTTAATATAATGTTTGATAAGGATGAAAAAGTGACTGAATGGGGGAAAATGTGTGCTAATAACTTCTGCATGAAAATATACAATGTAGTAGGTGGACAGATATCATTCCTCAAATTTCCCGAACCAAAGACTTCACCCGAACTACTTTATGCAGCAGTTCCTCTACCGGATAATTTAAACGAGACAATGAAAGACGAGTCGGACTTGTATTATCGTCCGTTTTATATACTTGCGAAAATTATTGACAAGTGGTATATCGGCGAAATTAAATGTGATGAGAGTACAAATACAAATGCAGCATTTTACTATCCTGTGTATTATGAAACAATTGATAACCCAAATCCTGTAGAATTTATAAAATGGGTAATGGATAAAGAGGGTTTTTCAAAGAATGAGAATTTATTTAAGGATCCAATTGAAGAATTTCTGAATAACAACTAATTTTAGCGAAAATTTCTCTTTCAAAATCTTCAGATTCTTTATCGGTAACTCCATTTTTTTTCCAGTTACCGATAAAGAATCGCAACTTCAAGTAGTGTAATTGGCCTTATAGGACAGATACGCTCAACGAGTGGTTCGGTGTAGAAGGCAAGGTTCTCCGCTCATTCTATAATGAAGAGCGTTGCGAAATTACACTTAGAGTGATGCAACAAGAATAAAACTGAGTAAGAAATTTATAGAAGAAAGATTATGAATAACAATTACACAACCCGGATTAATGAGAGTTTAGCATCATTGTTTGCTAATATGGAAAAGCGTATATCTGCAGAAGATATGCAGCGTGTGCGTGATGCTTATGCTTTGGCTGCTGAAGCACATAAGGAACAGCGTCGCAAGACTGGTGAACCATATATAATTCATCCTATTGCTGTGGCAAGAATTATTGCCGAAGAACTGGAACTGGGTGCAAACCCTGTAATTGCCGCATTCCTGCACGATGTTGTAGAGGATACGGATTACACCATTGAAGATATTCGTAATCGTTTTGGAGATGACGTAGCCTTCCTGGTAGGTGTAGTTACCAAACAGAAGAAAGATAAATACGAACAATCTAAACAGGTGGACAACTTCCGTCAGATTCTTGCTTCGGTAGAGTACGATGTGCGTGCTATTTTGGTCAAATTAGCAGACCGTCTTCACAATATGCGTACTCTGGACAGTATGCGTCCCGATAAGCAGATGAAGATTGCCGGTGAAACAGATTATTTCTATGCACCATTGGCAAACCGTCTGGGTTTGTATCATATCAAGAGCGAGTTAGAGAACTTGTCGTTCCGATACCGTTGTCCTCGTGAATATGCCGAAATAGAAGCTTTACTGGAAAAGGAGAAAGAAGAGAACAAGGAGAATATAAATGCATTTGTTGAAACCATCAATAGTGTAATATCTCCTCTGAATCGCAATGTATATGTAGAAGTGCGTTATAGAACTCCATATAGTGTATGGCGTAAAATGCAGTCAACAGGATCTGATTTTAATCATATAGATGGCAAACATTACATTCGTATTGTGTATGATGCTGAAACTGCCAATATAAATAAAACTCCTGAAATTGACCGTTTGGAATTAATACCAATTCCATTTAATAAACAAAACGAAAAGAAGAAGGCTGTTTGGATATATAGTGATTTAACAACCATCTTTAAAGAGCGCCCGGGTAGCGTAACAAACTATATTGACAACCCAAAGGAAAATGGCTATCAGAGTTTTCATGTAAAACTACTTAGCGACAAAGGTGTTTGGGAAGAGATACATATTTCATCTGAACGTATGGTACGTAATTCTCGTTTGGGCTGTACAGCAGAACGCACTGAAGCAAATGTTAAGCAATGGATTGAAAAGTTCAAAGAGGTACTGAGAGATATTGCGTTCCACAATAAGGACATTGACTATATGGATGGTGTTACTTCATCATTTTACTATGATGATATTCTGGTGTTCACTCCTAAAGGTAAAGGTATAATACTTCCACAAGGTGCTACTGCACTGGATTTTGCATACGAAATACATAGCAAGGTAGGTAAGCACGCAGTATATGCACGCATCAATGGTAAACTGATGTCTGTAAAGACTATTCTTAAACGTGGTGACTGTGTAGAGATAGGAACAGATTCAAGCTCTTTGCCTGATGCTGACTGGATTAATCACGTTTTGACATACAAAGCCAAACGTCAATTGCGTAATTATCTATCCAGTGTAACAGGAATAGAGTATAAACGTTGTCCACATTGTCATCCGCTTCCTGAAGATGAGGTGATAGGGTTCAAAACCGATGATAGCATGGTTACCCTACATAAGCGCAATTGCCCCACAGCTATCCGTATGGCATCACAACAAGGCGATTCAATTGTAGCTATAGATTTTAAAGAAGACGATAAGTACCTGTATCCGGTAAGTGTACAAATACGCAGTATAGATCGTTTTCACTTGTTGAGTGACCTGGTTGGCTGTATTACAGAGAAATTAAATCTGTCAATTAACAAACTGACTACTGAAACTATAGACAGAATTGCAGTAACTACGATAGACTTTGCTGTACACTCAGCAAGTGAATTGGCTAGTGCCATTAACTCCATCTCCGCTATCAAAGGCATTGATGAGGTACATAGAATAGACATTGAATAATAACAGAACTATGAAGACAAGAATTTTTAATCTCATTATCATTGATGAGAGTGGCTCTATGCAGAGCATCAAGAAGGCTGCTATTGACAGCGTAAACGAGACTATCCAGACAATCCGTTCGGCCCAAAAGAAGCACGATGAGCAAGAGCACTTTGTGAGTCTTGTGACTTTCAACGACGATGTGAAGACCGTCTATGAGTGCGTGCCTATGGATGAGGTTAAGGAACTTACAGCAGAGACCTACCAGCCTGACTGCTGTACTGCTTTGTACGATGCAATGGGTATTTCGCTCAATGCGCTTCGCAAGAAGGTTGCCGAGGACGATAAAGTGCTTGTAACGGTTGTAACTGATGGTTATGAAAATGCTTCGAAGGAATACAGTGGCAAGGCTATCAAGGCTCTTGTTGATGAACTTAAAGCAAAAGGTTGGATATTCGCTTACATCGGTGCAAATCAGGATGTAGAGGCTGTTGCTGCAACA
The DNA here is from genome assembly GCA_017556585.1 of Bacteroidaceae bacterium. Lineage (GTDB taxonomy): Bacteria > Bacteroidota > Bacteroidia > Bacteroidales > Bacteroidaceae > Colenecus. Next base: position 38,813 of record JAFYMP010000075.1, on the reverse strand, counting down.
ATTTCGATTACCAATGTGCTGAAGTTCGAAGCTACACCACTTGGTACCGTTGCAATGGGTACAAGAGTTGCGAGTGCTCGAGGTCGTCTCTTTGACCGTATTACAGATTGTTGCTTTAATGCAGCCAAGGCTAACGAAGATTTTTTTAATGAGGATGACCAATAACATTTCATTAATTATGGAGAACTATCCGAATGAAAACAAACGATATAAACTTAAAAGATATGTTGATTTCAATTTCACTTCTAATTCTTGTTTATATGATTATGGGCAAGGATATTAAGCCGCTTTTAGAGCGTGTAAAGAACATCGATTGGCGTGGTAAAATTAACGCGCTGATGGATAAGTTGCGTCCTTGGGCATTGAAGGCTGGTCGTGCGGCTACTCGTCCTCTGTTGCAGTTCTACTATGTGATGGATGATGAGAATACATCAACGCTTGACCGTGTACTCATCTACGCAGCCATTGTCTATACCATTTTGCCTATGGACTTCATTCCAAGTGTTATTTATAAGTTCTTGGGCATCCTGGATGATGGTGTGGCTATGATCTATGTCTATAAAAAGATTAAGGACAAAATTACTCCGGAAATCAACAATAAGGTAGAAGCAACACTTGATGAGTGGTTTGGTGTAGAGTATGAATTAGTAGAGGAATAGAATTGAATTCGGCAATTACATAGTGTACATTACATTCATAGTTTTTTATGAGAATGGTGAATTATTGAAAAATTAGTTCTACTTTTGTAGAAAGGTGAAATATAACAGAACAAAATAAATTTCCTATTATGAACAATATGAAACATTATCTATTTATGGTTATTGCAGCTGTAGCACTAACTTTTACAGCCTGTGGTTCAAAAGAATCAAAACAAAAACAGCTTATTCTATACTATTCCCAAACAGGAGCAACAGAAACTGTAGCTAAAGAGCTTCAGAATTTTTTAGGTGCCGATATTGAATCAATAGAATTAGAAGAACCCTATTCTGGAACATATGCTGAAACTATTGATAGAGTAGGTAAGGAGCGTCAAAATGGAGTTTTACCTAAGTTGAATCCTTTGAAAGCAGACTTGTCAAAATATGATGTGATATTCTTGGGTTATCCTATTTGGTACGGCACTTATGCTATGCCTATATATTCATTGATTAACGAAAATGATTTTGAAGGAAAGACCATAGTAACATTTAGCACATTTGGCAGCGGTGGAATGGAAGTGGCTATTCAAGATTTAAAGAAAGCCTTGCCTAAAGCTCAGATAGCTGAAAACGGATTTGGTATTCGTAATGCACGTATTTCATCTACATCAAAGGAACTGAAACGCTTTTTGGCAGAAAACAGCTACATAGATGAAAATGTAGAAGTTTTAGCAGATTATTCTGAACTGCAGCCCGTTACAGATGTAGAAAAACAGATATTTGATGCAGCATGCAGTGATTATCAGTTTCCATTAGGTACACCGGTATCTTATGGCAAACGCATTACCTCAGATGGAACTGATTATATATTCAAGGTTGATAATAACAGCACCATTTACGTAGTGGTGGGTAACGAACCTAACTCCAAACCGGAATTCACCAAAGTAGTAAGATAAGCTTACCCGCATCTTCAAAGGCGAAGAAACAGAGTGAATAGTAAACCAATTTTGTTATTGTCGTAAATTAAAAGATAGAATCTAACAACATCATTACTCTTTATTAACAAACAAATTAATAAAGTAATGACGATATGAAAAAGATTAAGAATTTTATTCTGGCACTGATAGGGGCCGGTGTATTATTTACAAAAAAGGTTCTGGAAACCTTCAAGAAATGTTCAAAGGCAGTACGTATAATTATCATTGCATTGCTATGTCTATACGCTGCACATTTAGTTACAAAAAGAGTAAGAAGAGTAATTTACAGAAATTTTGGCAGATACGAATGGCGTGATGAACGAATCTGTGGTAATATATGGATACACGAATTCCACGATGATAAAATAAGGTTATATGATGAATCAACAGGAAAATATACCACCCCAAAACTGAATTGGATATCAGATATTTCCGATGACGATTCTATTGTAGTATATGCGCTTCCTGAAAAACGTGGATATTTGAATGTTCACACCGGAGAAATAGTTATTGAGGCAAAAGAATACCAAAAAGCCTGGATATTTTCAGAAGGATTAGCAGCTGTAGTCAAAGATGGAATGATAGGCTTTATAAACCGCAACAACGAAGTAGTTATTCCATTCAAATTTCCACTACCAAAATATGATAATGAAAACAATTACTATGTGTTTCATAATGGCTACTGCGTAATGACCGATATAAATGGTAGAGTAGGGCTTATTGACAAGAAAGGGGAATGGGTAGTAGAACCTGCGTATGAATATATACTATCACCGGTAAATGGATACAGAGAGGTTTATGATGGACTATATGGAGTCTTAGGCCCCGATTTAAAGCCATACAAACCAGCCATATACGAATATGTTCATGTTGATATTGATAAGACTGTCACTTTGGCAAAAGATGGAAGGATGTGGATGGAAGATTTGGACGGAAATGTGATAGTTCCATTTATGTACGATTATTCAGACTACTTGGAATATCCGGAAGATATTTATTGTGCAGAAGAAACTTGTTATGTATTATCTGAATTCTCTGAATACTACATCGGTAACAAAGTAGGAATAATGAACAGAGTAACAGGAATGCCCATAACTGATGCCATCTATGATGAAGTAAAGATGATTTCAAGTTGTGTATTTGAAGTAACATTAAGCAATAGTTTCGACAGAACTGTTTTAGACCTGGAAGGAAATGTTATAATCCCATAATTAACGAAAAACGCAGCCGGAATCTTCTCTTTAATTCCGGCTGCGTTTTATTTGATTACAAAACTAGTTTGGACTAACTCTCCTCTTGCAATTTTGACTCATCACTTTCCTTTACTCTAAACTCTTCCGGTGTTTTAGAAAAATGTTGCATAAAGAGCAATTTCATAGATTTATAGTTTCTAAATCCACACTCTTTTACAATAAAATCTACCGGCATATCGCTATTCTCCAATAGTGATATTGCTTTTTCTATCCTTAATTGCTTAATCAGTTTAAGTGGAGAAATATCAGTATAGGGTTTAAGTTTCTTATATAAATTAGTGCGTTCTACATTTAAATCATCAGCCAATATCTTAGCATTATAATCCACCTCTTTTATATTCTCATGTATGGTCTCTATACATAAATCAAAAAAGTTTTTTCTCCTCTTCTTATTGTACATATAGGGAGTTTCTGGTGTATCATACAAAAACTCAGAAGTATAACTCTCAAAATCGTACAGTTTGGGTAATGTCTGTAAATTTTCAGGTATTTCAACCTCTTCATTTTTATCTTCTTGCAGTTCTTCTACATCTATAGATTGTAAATTTTTCCGTTGATCTTTCACTTTTAACAACAGATATATTCTCCAAACTTCAAATCCTATCACTATTACCAGAATGGTAATTAACATAGCATCGTAGTTGCCGAGAAATAGACAAGCAACACTATTCAAAGATGACTTTTTATTCATCGTTTTTATAATAATTGGTTCAAGTTATTAGTTAGGTTTAACGCAAAATTAACAAATAAAAACATATCACAACACCTTTAGAGCAGTTTTTTTTCAAAAAAACATAAAAAAAATGGAGTGACATACGGCTTATATCTGTTTAAAGATTTATAACTACTTTGATAACGTGTGATTTTTTCACTAACTTTGCGCATTGAAACTAACAAAGAATAAAAATGTTCAGAACAAAAACTTGTGGTGAACTCAGAATTACAGATTGTGGCAGTAACGTTGTACTGTCAGGTTGGGTTCAGAAAGTAAGAAAAATGGGTGGTATGGTCTTTGTAGATATACGTGACCGTTACGGTATAACTCAGTTGGTATTTAACGAAAGCACCAATGCAGAACTGTGTGAACGTGCCAATAAACTTGGTCGTGAATATGTAATTCAGGTAGAAGGTGTTGTTAATGAACGTTCTAGCAAAAATTCAAAAATACCTACAGGCGATATAGAGATTATTGTCAATTCTCTTAATCTGATAAATGCAGCAGAGACTCCTCCGTTTACTATAGAAGACGATACTGATGGTGGCGACGATCTTCGTATGAAATATCGTTACCTTGACTTGCGTCGTGGAGCGGTAAGAAGGAATCTTGAACTGCGTCATAAGATGGTAATGGAGATTCGCAAATTCCTTGACAGTTTGAATTTCATGGAGGTAGAAACACCTATTTTAATAAATTCTACTCCTGAAGGTGCAAGAGACTTTGTTGTTCCATCAAGAATGAATCCGGGACAGTTCTATGCTTTGCCACAAAGCCCTCAGATACTGAAACAGTTGCTTATGGTATCAGGTTTTGATCGTTATTTCCAGATAGCAAAATGTTTCCGCGACGAAGATTTACGCGCAGACCGTCAGCCTGAATTTACCCAGATAGACTGTGAAATGTCATTTGTGGAACAAGAAGATATTATTCAGATTTTTGAAGATATGGCAAAACATCTCTTCAGGTCTATTCTTGGCATAGAGATGAACGAACCTTTCCTGCGTATGACATGGCACGATGCTATGAAGTACTATGGTAGCGATAAACCGGACCTGCGTTTTGAAATGAAGTTCGTAGAACTGATGGACATAATGAAAGGTTATGGTTTCCCAGTATTTGACAGTGCAGAATATATAGGTGGTATCTGTGCAAAGGGTGCAGCAACATATACCCGCAAACAACTTGATCAGCTTACAGAATTTGTTAAGCGTCAGCAGATAGGTGCAAAAGGTTTGGTTTACGCACGCGTTGAAGCAGATGGTAACGTAAAATCAAGCGTAGATAAATTCTATACACAGGATGTACTGCAGCAGCTTAAAGCTGCTTTCAATGCAGAACCGGGCGACTTGATTCTTATTCTAAGTGGAGAAGATGCAATGAAGACTCGCAAACAACTGTGCGAATTGCGTCTTGAAATGGGTAACCAATTAGGACTGAGAGATAAAAATAAGTTCTCATGTCTTTGGGTTATTGATTTCCCAATGTACGAATGGAGCGACGAAGAGGGTAGGCTGATGGCTATGCACCATCCATTCACCAGTCCAAAGCCAGAAGATGTAGCACTGCTTGATACAGATCCCGCCAGTGTACGCGCAAATGCTTACGATATGGTAATAAATGGTAACGAAGTTGGTGGTGGTTCTATAAGAATTCACGATAGCAAACTGCAAGCTACTATTTTCAACATACTTGGATTTACACCGGAACAGGCACAGGAAAAGTTTGGTTTCTTGATGAACGCCTTTAAGTTTGGTGCACCTCCTCATGGTGGTTTGGCATTTGGCTTAGACCGCTTGGTTAGTATCTTTGCCGGATTGGATAACATCAGAGATTGCATAGCATTCCCAAAGAACAATTCGGGCAGGGATGTAATGTTAGATGCCCCCGGTCCTATTGACCAAACCCAATTTGATGAACTTCATCTTAAGGTAGAATTACCGGAATAATAACAAAGGACTATGTGCGAACATTTCGGGCATAGTCCTTAAATTTATCTTATTATAATGAAAAGGTTAGTTTATTTATTAGTTACATTGTTTGCAGCAGTTATAGTTGTGTCTGCACAAAACACAACCACAGAAATAGCAGGACGAGTGATTGATGAAAACGGCGATCCCCTTACAGGAGTTACCATACAAGCTGTTCATACATCGTACGGCAGTAATTATGGTACATCATCAAATCGTCAAGGTGTCTATTCACTTTCAGGACTACGTCCCGGAAGCTATAAAATCACTTTTAGCTTTATAGGCTATAAGGATTATAATCAAGATGTTACACTTTCATTAGGAGAGCAATATGTACTTGATGTTCAACTTAACGAGAGTGTACAAAATCTATCGGCAGTAAATATCACAGCAGAAAGAACGCAATTTATAGAGACCAAAACTGGTCAGACTATGCGTATAAGCAATAAGACTATTGAACAGCTGCCTTCAATAAACAGAACCTTGCTTGATTATACCAGGCTATCACAATACAGCGGTAACGATAATTCAATGGCAGGACGTGATGGTCGTCTTACCACATTAAATATAGATGGTGCCAGCCTAAACAATAGCTTTGGAACTACCTCTGCACTGCCTGCAGCCGGAAATCCAATATCTATTGATGCTATTGACGAAGTTCAGGTGGTTATAGCACCATACGATGTACGCCAAAGCAACTTTACCGGAGGCGGAATAAATGCAATAACAAAATCGGGTAGCAATATTCTTACAGGAAGTGCGTATATCTATCACAGAAATCAGAATATGCGTGGTAATAAGGTAGATGGCTATTCACTGGGTAACAGAGAAAAAGAGTCAAAAACCACATACGGATTTACAGTAGGAGGTCCTATAGTAAAGAACAAATTATTCTTCTTTGCAAATTTGGAATATGAAGATCAGCCTCAACCTATTTCAAAATGGAAACTCTCTACAGATGGAGTAGGCGATGCCGATGCTATGATAAGCCGTGTAACCCAGGCAGATATGGACCGTTTTGCAACAGCCTTAAGTAAGTACGGCTACAAAGCAGGAACAACTGATTTGAATAACGGCAATGTACAGAATCGCAAAATACTGGCCAGATTGGATTGGAACATTTCAGATAAACACAATCTGATGCTTCGTTACAATCTTACCAACAACAGTTCATGGGCTACACCTAACAATAATTCAACAGTTGGAACTTCTGCTCCATCATATCGTATTTCCGATAAAGGTTATGTATTCCGCAACAGTTGCTACACCATAAATGACGATGCTTGGTCTGCTGTAGCGGAATTGAACAGTCGTTTCTCTAATAGCTTATCTAACAGATTATTGGCAACAATATCGGAGGTAAGTAATTTACGTGGATCTGAATCGCCTCTCTTCCCTTACATAGATATTTGGGATGGTAATGGCGATATCTTTATGGGTGCTGGTTATGAACCATTTTCATACAATACAGGTAACGCTACAAACACATTCAACATAAAGGATGAAATTAGATGGACTGCAGGAAACAACATTCTTACTGCCGGTATTAGTATGGAGCGCCAAAAGGCAAAAACAGGTTACACAATGTATGGTACCGGTTATTACAAATACGCTTCATTAGAAGATTTTGAACAGGGAAAGGCACCTATAGCATTAGGTTACACCTATCCTTACGACAATGTAACAGACCCAATGTCGAAAGTTTCGTTTGGTCAATATTCACTATATGTACAGAACGAAACCAGACCGCTCAAAAATCTGATTCTAACATACGGATTAAGGGCAGATTTACTTGATTATCTGCAACCTATAGAGACAAACCAACCTTTTAAATCGTTAGATTGGACTGCACATTACTATACAGAAGGTGCTGTTCCTGAGGGATTTAATTCGCCTGTTTTCGACACAGGCAGATGGCCAAACACCAATGTTCAGTTATCTCCAAGAGTAGGTTTCAACTGGACCAACAACAGCAATACTCTTGTAGTACGTGGCGGCGCAGGTCTCTTTACTGGCCGTATTCCATTGGTCTTCTTTACAAATATTCCGAATTATAGCAATATGCTTCAGAATACTGTAATGATTAAAGACGATTCCAATGGTCTGCTATCAGGACTTGCAGACAATTTCCTGCATACCAACGATGACCTGAAAAAGTATCTGACTGCAAATGGATATCCTGCCGTTTACAATCAGAATTCCGCTGTAAAGAGCGCCACTTTATGCGCTGTAAGTGAAGACTTTAAGCTTCCGCAGGTATTCAAAACTTCATTGGGTGTTGATTGGACTCTACCAGTTGATTTTCCTGCTACTATCACTGCAGAAGGTATCTACAACAAGGATATCAATGCTGTGATGACAGAGAATCTAAATCTATACACAGATAACAGCTATGGACGTTTCGGTGGTGCTGATAATCGTATCAATTACAAGAGCAATACAAAAGGTACAAACATATATAATAATGTGACAGGGGGCGCAGCAATGCTTACAAACACAAACCGCGGTTACAGCTATAGTGTAAGTCTCTCTTTCAATGCAGAACCTGTGGAGAATTTAAATTTAAACCTGGCTTACATACATTCAGAATCAAAGAGTGTATCAGATATGACAGGTTCATCATTATATTCAACCTGGAAGAATACACTTAGCGTTAACAGTTCAAATGACGAACAGGTAAAACGTACATCGTATGTAATTCCAGATAAGATAAGCGCATATGCCACATATACACTTAATACAGGTAAATATAGTTCTACAATGTTCGGACTCTACTACGTAGGTATGAATTCCGGTGTTTACAGCTATTCGTACACAAACGACATGAATGGTGATGGTTCATCGGCAGATCTTATCTACATACCTGCATCAAAAGAGGAGGTTAAGTTTGTAGATAATGGCAACTACACTGCAGCGGAACAACAAGATGCTTTCTGGAACTTTGTATGCAACGATCCATATCTGAGCAAGCACAAAGGAGAATATGCCGAAGCCAATATGGCACGTATGCCATGGTTCAATCGCTTTGATTTAAGAGTGGTAGAAAACATTGGTTTCAAGGTTGGAAACGATATTCACAAAGTTCAATTATCACTTGATCTTATGAATGCTACCAACTTAATATCCAATAAATTAGGAGTTCGCAAAACAGCATCGGCCTGCAATAATGGCAAGATACTTACATACAAAGGTGTCAATGCAGAAGGTAATCCGCTATACACACTCTATTCAAACAAAGAGGGATTACTCTCAAAACAGTTTGATACCCTAAAAAGTAGTGACAACTGTTGGTTCCTTCAGTTCGGAATGAAATATATCTTCTGATTACAGAAAGCAAATAGATATAACGGCAATTAAAAAGCCGATAATCTGATGGGGTTTCATCTTTTCATGATAGAAGCCCCATCCTGCTATAGCACCAATTGCAACTATACCTACATTATGAACAGGGAAGAGAATTTCTGCATTTATACTCTTCATTGCTATCATCAACAAATATGTACAGAAAAAATTGCTTGCACCCAAAGCAATACCACCCAATAGATTTTTCATTTTAAGCATCATGCCCAAATAGTATTGCTTATCAAAAACAACAAACAAAAGTCCTATAAAAGAAGCGCTTATGAATATTGTAAAAGTAACCATGGATAATTGACTGTTTACAGCATTATCTGTAAGGTTAGGGTTTGACGATATTGAATACTGTACCAATTTTAGAAATGCGTTACACAGTCCAAACAGAAAAAACACCGACAGCGGTATAATTATATCCCAAGCAACGCCTTTGGTGCTGCCAACAACCGTTTCATCTCTTCTTTTCCAAACAATCAGAAACATAGCAAACAACATCACTGTTATGGCTATCCATTGAGGCTTTTCACTACCGGGAATAAGCATATAATTCAGCAATATGGGAATAATCATAGATGCCCTGCTGGATACTGTCGATACAGCTACACCAACTCTGGCTGTAGATACAGAAAGAGCTATGAGACCCAAGATAAAAAAAAGCCCTGTTATAAGTGCGGGTACAAACCAGTCTGTTCTAACAGGATTTATTACTTCAGAACCATTGTTGTATGAAAAAAGCAAGCTTAAAACCACTGCCGTCAAATAGTTATAAACTATAGCCGGCATGGAATCTACACTCTTCTGTTTGAATATTTTAAATAGTATAGAAAATAATGCTGCGCATAGCGTTGCCAATATTAGTGCTATCATATATGTATAAATATAAATTACGAACAAATTTTTGTGTAAAATTACGCTTTTATATGCATAAAAAGTATACCTAAGTAAAGATTTTAGTAAATTTGCATTCCATTTATAAATAATTATGAAGATGAAATTCAGAAACTTTTTGATTGCAGTTATGGCTATAGCAACAACCATAACAACCATTTCGTGTGCTAACAAAGAACAGAAAACCAACAATGATTCTCGTATGGAACCAAGAAACATTCTTATCACAGTAGATTTGCAGAAGGATTTCATTAACGGAACACTTCCTGCCAAGGATGCAGAACAGATTATTCCTGCTATCAACAATGTAAAGAATAATTTTGATCTTCTTTACTTTACATTGGATTGGCATCCGGCAAACCATTGTTCATTCTCAAAAGAGGGTGGAATATGGCCGGTTCACTGTGTACATTATACAGAAGGCGCATCTATACCTGATTGTATTTTAGCCGATGTGGACGATTCAAAACTGTTGTTCTACACAAAGGGTAAGGATGCCACAAAAGAAGAATATGGTGCATTCACAGATATTGAAGCCGATAATCAGAATATGTTTATTGCAGGCGACAATGTAGTAGTTTGTGGTATAGCATCAGAATATTGCGTGCTTGAAACACTTAAAGAAGTAGTTCGCCTAAGTAAAGCTATTGGCTTTAATGTCAGCGTTTTCATGGATGGTGTTGCTTGCATAGAAAACCACGACGTACTGCTGGAATATATGAAAGCAGAGGGAATAAAAGAGTATAAATAATAGAATATATGCAGAAAGATACCGCTATTATAAGTATGATTGAGAACGATCTGTACAAGTTCTCAATGTCATACTATTATCAAAGAACCACTCCGGAAGGAATAGGTACTTTCAGTTTTACAGACAGAAACGGGCTGAAATTTACACCCGAATTTGTAGAGATGCTGAAAGAGGAGTTTAAAAAGTTAGAAACATTGGCTCTGACCGATGATGAATTCAACTGGTGTCTTTCTAATATCTATTTTATTCCACGTTGCTATTTTGAATGGTTGCGCGGATTCAGATTCGATTCCTCTATCATAAACATATCATTGGACGAAGAGAGTCATCTACACATAGAGGCTACCGATAACATCTATAAGGTAACACTTTATGAAATCCCCATACTTTCCACAGTATCAGAGGTTTATTACAGATATATGAATCTTGGTGAACCAGATTGGGACTACATAGAATCACAGTTGGAAAGAAAGGTTGCCATTTCTAACGAAAACGGACTGCGCTTTGCTAATTTTGGAATGCGTCGCCGTTATTCGCATACAGTAGAAGATCGTGTTACAGGTTATCTGGCTAAGAATGCTAAGTATTTTATAGGCTCATCAACTGTATATTTCGCAATGAAATATCAATCCATCAGAAAAGATTTGAAGCCAATAGGTACTATGGCACACGAACTTATGATGGCAACTGCTGCCTTTATGGGACCTAAAGAGGCAAATTACTATGTAATGCGCCATTGGGCAGAAATTTATGGAGGTGCCATGGGTACAATGCTCCCGGATTGCTTTACATCGGAAGTCTTCTTTAGAAACTTCAGTTTGGATATGGCCAAACTATATGATGGTGTACGTCATGACAGTGGTGATCCAATTGCATTTGGAGAAAAGATGATAGCAAAATACGAATCTTACCATATAGATCCAAGAACTAAATCCATAGTATTCAGCGATTCACTGGATTTTGATCGTGCTCTTGAAATCCACAACTACTTTAAAGATAGAATAGGGGTTTCATTCGGTATAGGTACAAACCTTACAAACGATGTTGGAACATCAAAACCGTTGAATATTGTTATGAAGCTAAAAACTTTCCAGGTAAATCCGCGTCAGCATATATATCGTTGTGTAAAATTGTCGGATGTTCCGGGAAAAGAGATAGGCGATCCGGACGAAGTTCATAGCTATAAAGTAATTCTTGGTCTTATCTGATTGATAATTTGAGAATTTATTGTACTTTTGCAGAGAAATCATTCGGAATAGGTGATGACAATAGGGAAAATAATTGATGCCCTTGAAGGATTCGCGCCTCTGCCACTGCAAGATGATTTTGATAATTCAGGCTTGCAGGTAGGATTAACAGAGACGGAAGCTACAGGGGCTTTATTGTGTTTAGACGTAACCGAAGCAGTGGTAAAAGAGGCTATTGCTACCGGTTGCAATCTCATTATTTCACATCATCCGCTATTGTTTAGCCCCTTAAAATCAATCACTAATACCAATTACATAGGCAGATGTGTAATTGAAGCTATCAAAAACAATATAACCATCTATTCGGCTCACACCAATTTGGATAATGCAGCAGAAGGGGTTAATAAACAGATAGCAAATTTATTAGGATTGGTCAATACAAAACCATTGCAAGACAAAGGCAATGGCAACGGAGCCGGCATTATAGGAGATTTGCCCAATTCCATTTCAGAGCAGCAACTGCTTAAGCAGCTACAGGAACTATTTAAAGTTCCTGCCATAAAACATAATGGAGAATTAGGCAGATCTATATCAAAAGTTGCTCTGTGCGGTGGTTCAGGAGCATTTCTGATACCGGATGCTGTTGCAATGGGCGCAGATATATTTATTACCGGAGAGATTGGCTATCATCGAATGTTTGATTACGATGGTAGAATTAAACTTGCAGAATTGGGTCACTACGAGAGCGAACAGTTTACCATAGAACTTCTATATAACAAACTGAACACTCTTTGCAAAGGACTTAAACTGGTCAAAACCAACGTTAAGACCAACCCTGTAAATTATTGGATATAAACGAAATATTAAATATTCTAATTATGGCAAAAGAGAAAAGAGATCCGGCGGATTTTTCAGTAGAAGAGAAACTGAAATCCCTTTACCAGTTACAGACTATGTTGTCAGAAATTGACAAGATCAAGACTCTACGTGGTGAATTACCACTGGAAGTTCAGGACCTTGAAGATGAAATAGTTGGCTTAAGCACTCGTATAGAGAAAAACAAAGCTGAAATTGCAGAACTCACCAAAGCTGTAAGTGAAAACAAAATCAGCATGGAATCATCTAAAGCAACTATTGCTAAGTATAAAGAGCAGCAAGATAATGTACGCAATAATCGTGAATATGACGCTTTGAACAAAGAGATTGAATTCAAATCACTTGAAATTGAGCTCAACGAAAAGCGCATACGCGAATTCACAAACTCAATGAATGCAAAAAGCGAAGAGATGGAACGTAATCTTGCTTTGATTGCAGAGAAAAGACAGGAACTGGAAATCAAGAAGACCGAGCTTGATGAAATTATCAGCGAAACACGTCTTGAAGAGGAAAAATTGCGTGAAAAATCAAAGAATCTGGAAATCACAATAGATCCAAGACTTCTTCTTTCATTCAAACGCATCAGAAAGAACACTCGTAATGGTTTGGGTATAGTATATGTAGAGCGTGGTGCTTGTGGTGGCTGCTTTAACAAGATTCCACCTCAGAGACAGCTTGATATCCGCCTACGTAAGAAAATTATCGTTTGCGAATATTGTGGACGTATTATTATCGACCCACAATTGGCAGGTATAGAAGAGGTTCAGGCTGCAGCTCCGGCTCCAAAGAAAAGAGCTAGTAAAAAGAGCAGCGCAGAAAAAGAGTAAAGATCAATAATAGAATAGGGGTGACGCTTCACAAAAGTGCCACCCCATTTTATTTATATAGAATTATAATCGGGAATATCATTTAGAAAAACATAACCTCCTGTTTCGTAATCAACCTTTACACAATAGTGGTTTATCCCATTACTAACTATTAGATAATCAACCCTTAAAGCAATATTGTACCTGGATATTTGAGCAAAAACATCATTAGTTATTTTTACCGAAGGAGCTTTATATTCCACTATCACCTTAGGCTTCCTACTTTTATTATACAAAACCGAATCACATCTTTTCTTTACATTACCTACCATTATAGAACTTTCGTTTGCAATATGTGACATTGGATACATTTTATACTCAACCAAATAGTTTACAAAATGCTGTCGCACCATCTCTTCCGGAGTAAATGCAACCCATTTCTTGCGAATGGTGTCGAATATGCAAATTTTGCCATTCTGTTCGCAAATTTTTGGCTCAAAAGCGGGTAAATTTAACTTATCCATTTTAACTTTGTAAGATAATATCCAGCAATAGTGCGAAGATAGTTATTTTGAATTATAATGGCAACATCAGGCGTAGCATATAGAACCATAATGGGCGAATTAAAGCAAGGAAAATATAGCCCCATCTATTATTTGATGGGCGAAGAATCCTTTTTTATAGACTCCATATCAGATTATATAAGAGAGAATGCATTAAGCGAAGAAGAACGAGATTTTAACCAGATAGTTGTGTATGGCGCGGACACCACAATGAGCGAAGTGGTTCAAAGAGCGAAGGCATATCCTATGGGCGCAAACAGACAGGTTATTATAGTCAAAGAGGCGCAAACATTGGTTAAAGAACATAGCGGAGGTGTAGATCCATTGGAAATCTTAGGTTCATACCTTCAAAACATACAACCAACAACCATACTTGTATTCTGCCACAAAAACGGTAAATTAGACAGCAGAAAAAAGATTGTTGGAGCTATTAAACAGTGCGGTACACTCTTTGAATCGGCTAAAATCAAGGAAAATGAGATGCCTTTATACATAAATGAATATGCAAATGAAAAACAACTTAGAATATCAGACAGGGCAACATCTATGATTATAGAGGCTGTCGGTACCGATATCTCCAGGCTTATAACAGAGTTAGATAAACTCAATGTTGCATCAGGAGGTTCAGGCAAAGAGATAACCCCCGATTTAGTAGAACAGAATGTAGGTATCAGCAAGGAGTATAATGTATTTGAATTTCAACGCGCACTTATAAGCAAAGATATACTCAAAGCCAATAAAATAGCTACATACTATGAGAATAATTCCAAAAACTATCCTATACAGATGATTACAGCCACTATATTTGGCTATTATTCAAATTTAATGCTTGCTTTTTACGCCCCCAATAAAACAGAACAGGGGGTAGCAGAGTTTTTAGGATTAAAAAACAGCTGGGGTGTTAAAGATTATATGATTGGAATGAAAAACTACACAGCCAGACAAGTATTGGAGATAATAGGCTATATAAGAGAATATGATGCAAAATCAAAAGGTGTGGAAAATTCAGGCAATACTACGGATGGTTTATTACGAGAACTATTATTTAAGATTTTGCACTAAGTATTGAGGTTAACTCAAAATATTCAATTCTCAGCGAGTAGAGTTCTAGTAAGAGTGGCAAATTAGTCTTGCCACTCTTTTTTTTGTTGCTACAAATAGACACCTCATTGTGTATTAAGAATTTTTAACAGACTAATCTTGCAAACATTTGTATTATTTCGCTTACAATTGTATTCAATTCTGCATATAATACATTTGTATCATCATCAATTTAGTTACATCCAATTATAGATCATTTAGCGCACAATAATTATATGCATTTTAACATACAAAATCAATCTACATACATAATTAACTAAACATCAGTATAGTTACGGAAAAATTCAGTACTAAAATTTAGAAAAATGGGATTACGTTATGCAAAAGACAGGAGAAATGTCAATGAATCGAGATATTTTAAAGATTACTTTATTTATAATCAGTTATTTAAGTACTTTTACCAAAGTAAATTCTAACATTGTTTTTTGCACATTGTTTACACAAACAGGATAAAGCAATATTCCTGAATGTTACTTTTGTTTTTATTACATCTGTACCACACACAATTGTATCGAAATAATATTTTTGTATCACAATATTTTTGTTTACTTTTGTAACAACTACTCAAAATTTATACAAAAATGGATATGAGAGAACGTCTTTTAGAACTTATGAATCAATTAAACATGACACCTACACAGTTTGCATCTGCCATAGGTGCCAGCAGAACTACCATACAACATATAATGAGCGGTAGAAATGAGCCCAGCCTTAAAATTATCACCTCTATATACGAAACCTTTCCAAGCGTAGATATTAAATGGTTGCTTAAAGGAGAAGGAGCTGCTTTTACAAATCAATCTCAAATTACCGATTATCCACTGTTTGAGAATGATGAGAATCGTTTTTTTCAGAACGAAGTACGAAACGAGATCAAAAATTCAAATCTCGACAGGCAAAACAGCCCTAAAAATTCAAAGCAAAAAACTGATAATAAGAAGAATATACTTAATTTAACCTCTAATTTCAACAACAAAAAAATCAAAGAAATTGTAGTTTTCTTTGAAGATGGCACTTTTGAAAAATTTTCAGAAAACAATAAATAATTTGTCATAAACTATTGTTTGTTGTAAAAAAACGTTATTTTTGTGTATCAATCTTTGTTCAAAAAAAATAATCATCAGATTTATCTTTTTGAACATTGTGATATATATAATATGAGATTAACTAAAAGTACATGTTTATGAAAAAGTCCATTTTGTTATTAGTATCGGTTTTGCTTATATTAACAGGTTGCAAAACCACAAAGGTTACAAAAGCTAATCCAGGCGAAGTATGGCAAACAATGATGGTAAAACAGGTTTCATCAGAAATCAATGACGGTATTATCACAGCCAAATATAGCAATGGTACCACTTTGTATTATAGAATTTTAGATAACTTTGGTAACGTATCGCTCACTTGGGATAGAAGTAACGGCAGAACCAGTTACGAAACTCAAAGTAATTACAAAGGAGATATTGAAATACCTTCGTTTGTTACAGTAGGTGAAAATGATGAATTTGTATTCCGTGTAATGGAAATAGATCAACATGCATTCTGCCATAGCACCAGTTTGAGAAGTATATCAATACCTTATTCAGTACTAAGAATCAACATTGATGCGTTTAGCGAATGTATTGAATTAGAGCGCATTACAGTTAACCCTAACAACCAGACCTACAAGGACGTAGAAGGCGTTTTGTATAGCAAGGATTCAAGAATGATTATCAATTATCCTGCAAAGAAGAAAGACAAAGTGTATATTTTGCCGGAAGAGGTTTCATTTATTTGTACAGAAGCATTTAAAGACAACCATGATCTTGAAGTTGTTAAGATAGGCGATAACGTTACAGCATTGAGTGACTACGCATTTAAGAATTGCACAAACTTAAAGACTGTAGCATTAGGCAGCAATGTTAGAATTATAGGTAAGGAAGCATTTGCTAATTGTCCTAACTTAAAAGAAATATTCTCTGCAAACGTATTCCCTCCTCACAACAGTCCAAAAGTATTTGATTCTACCATATATGATAAGTGTGTAGTGTATGTACCAACCGGTAGTTCATTCCACTATCGTAGAACTTTGGAATGGCAGGATTTCAAGAATATGGAAGAACGTGAACACAGATTGTTCAAGGTTATGTTCGGTGGTGAGTATTAAACCAATAACAGTATATAATAAAATAGGTCAACTTCAATGTTGGCCTATTTTTTTACACAATAAATTGTTGTAACTTTATGCCATAAATAAATAAGGAGATGAAAAAGTATCAATTAGACTTGATAGTAGTGGATAATGTAATGGTTGGTAACAGCGCAACACTGTTAACTCTTACCCATTCAGAGCCACTGCCGGAAATGATTGCGGGACAATTTGCAGAGCTACAGGTAGATAAAGCCAAAGTACTGCTGCGCCGCCCAATATCTATACATAATGTAGATAAAACCACTAACACTGTAGAATTTCTTATTCAGATAGTAGGCGAAGGTACAAAGGAACTTGCAAATCTAAAGAAAGGAGATTCTTTAAATGTATTGCTTCCATTAGGTAATGGTTTTGGATACGCAGGTACAACACAATCACCTTTATTAATAGGTGGCGGTGTAGGTGTAGCACCACTTTTACATTTGGGTAAAGAACTGAAATCAAGAGGTATAACACCTACATTCCTATTTGGAGGACGTTCTAAAGAACACTTGTTAAGATTAGAGAGTTTTGAAGCTGTAGGAAAAGTATATGTTACTACAGAAGACGCATCTTTAGGTGAAAAAGGTTTTGTAACAAACCATTCACTTTTGATTGACGGCGATAATTATGATAAAATTTTTGCGTGCGGTCCAACACCAATGCTAAAAGCTGTAGCTGCTTGGGCTAAAGAACACGAAATTGCATGCGAAGTATCTTTAGAACATAAAATGGCATGTGGAATAGGCGCATGTCTGTGTTGTGTAGAGAATACAGAAGAGGGTAATGTATGTGTATGTAAAGAAGGACCGGTATTTTCAATAGATAAATTATTATGGAACAATTAAAAACCAATATTGGTAATTTGCAATTAAAGAATCCGGTAATGACAGCTTCCGGTACATTTGGTTATGGAACAGAATATGCCGATTTCTTTGATATAGCAAAATTAGGAGGAATTCTTGTAAAGGGTACCACCCTGCATCGTAGAGAAGGTAATCCATATCCACGTATGGCAGAAACACCATCAGGTATGCTGAATGCAGTAGGATTGCAAAATAAAGGAGTTGATTATTTTGTAGAAAACATATATCCTACTATTAAAGATATAGATACAAATATAATAGTAAACGTATCGGGATCTTGCATAGATGATTATGTTCAAACTGCAGAAATCATAAATCATCTTGACAAAATACCTGCTATAGAGCTTAACATATCGTGCCCAAATGTAAAACAGGGAGGTATGGCTTTTGGTGTAACAACACAAGGAGCATCGGAAGTAGTAAAAGCAGTAAGAAGAGTTTATGATAAGACGTTGATAGTTAAATTATCTCCAAACGTAACAGATATCACAGAAATTGCAAAGGCAGTTGAAGCACAAGGCGCTGATAGTGTATCACTTATCAACACATTACTTGGTATGGCCATAGACAGCGAAAGACGCAAACCTGTTCTTTCAACCATTACAGGTGGCTTAAGTGGTCCGGCTGTAAAACCTATTGCTCTACGAATGGTTTGGCAAACATACAAAGCCGTAAAGATTCCAATTGTAGGTATTGGCGGTATTATGACAGCTGCAGATGCCATTGAATTCCTTCTGGCAGGTGCAACCGCAATAGAAGTAGGAACTGCCAACTTTATAGATCCTGCTGTTTGTAGCAAAATAGTAGATGGAATTGCAGATTATCTGAATCGCCATAACATACCATCTGTAAAGGATCTTATAGGCGCTTTAGAAGTATAACTAATTAACTGACTGAATTATAGATTATGACTATTAAAGATTTACAACCATCAAAGGTATGGGAAAATTTCTACCTTTTAACCAGAGTTCCACGTCCTTCTAAACACGAAGAAAAAGTACGTGAATTCCTTTTGGATTGGGCAAAAGAACGCAACATAGAAGCATTTACAGATAAAACAGGCAATGTTATAATGCGTGTTCCGGCCACTCCGGGATATGAAAACAAAAAAGGAATTGTTTTCCAGGGTCACATGGATATGGTACCTCAGAAGAATGCAGATACAGTTCATGATTTTGAAAACGACCCAATAGAAACATACGTTGATGGAGATTGGTTAAAAGCAAAAGGAACAACACTAGGAGCAGACAATGGTTTAGGTCTTGCACTTGGTATGGCTATGTTGGAATCTAAAGATATTCAGCACGGTCCATTAGAACTGCTTGCAACATACGACGAAGAGACCGGCATGACCGGTGCAATGTTATTAGAGCCGGGTATCTTAAAAGGCGAAATCCTTATAAACCTGGATTCTGAAGAGGAGGGAGAACTATGCATAGGATGCGCAGGAGGCCTTGATGCTACTGCATACGACGAATATCAGCGCAAACCAATGCCTGAAAACCATCTATGCTACTCATTGGCAGTAAAAGGTTTCTCTGGTGGCCATTCTGGTATAGAGATTAACAAATGCAGAGCTAACGCCAATAAAGTTGCAGCCAGAATTCTCTACTCACTGCTTACTGAGGCCGATGTAAAACTTTTGGATATGGAAGGAGGTACACTTCGCAATGCCATTCCAAGAGAATGTTTTGCTACTGTATATGTTCCGGCAGACAAAGTAGAAAAAGCAAAAGAGATTATTGATACTATTTTTGCTCAGGTTAAAAACGAATATATGGTTACAGATCCAAATTGTAATTATCTGTTTGAACCATACGTTTGCAAAGAGGGAGAAGTTTGCGACCCTGATGAATGTCTATACGTAGAAGAAGCTACAGCTATAAGATATATGCAATCTATACTTGCTTGCCCCGATGGCGTAGAGAGAATGAGTGACCAGATGCCGGGACTTGTAGAGACATCCAATAATTTAGCTATAGTAAATATCTATAAAGGCGAATTTTCTGTTAAATGTCTGATGAGAAGCTCGGTAGATAGTGCGAAAGACCTACTTGCTTTAAAGATAAATAACCTATTCGCACTTGCAAACATCAAAGTTGACTTTGATGGAGGTTATTCAGGATGGGCACCGAATGCAGATTCAGAGATTCTTAAGCTAATGAAACAGACATATTGCGATATGTTTGGAAAAGAACCTCACGTTATGGCTGTTCATGCAGGTTTAGAGTGCGGTATTCTTAGTGGAGCATACCCAAATTGGGATATGATTTCATGTGGACCTACATTGGTTAGCCCACACTCACCTGACGAGCGTTGTTATATTCCAACTGTACAAAAAGTATGGGATTATCTGATTGAAGTAGTAAAAAGAGTATAATGAAGAATAAACTGGCCAAATTATTTGTATTTGAAGGATATGCATATATGTATATCCTGACAATAATACTTTGTATAACCGGAATGATGAACGGTTATTTCTTAGGTACAATAGCATATACAGAACAAACAGTTGCCAGTTTTTTCAAATTAGGTGAGATAGGAGAGAACTACATGGAGACAGTACACTCCATTGTAGTTGCTTCTCCTATTTTAGGTTGTTGTTTAGGCGCTTTATTAAGTACCTTTATCAGACGTTGGTTAGGTGGAAAGAAATTTGCACTTATTTTAGTGGCTTTTCTATTTATTGTATCTGCAATAGGTAGCTATCATCCTGAAATTCTTACCGGCCATCTTCATAGAGTAACACCGGAAGAATCAAACTGGGGAATGTTTATTTCACTAATGATATTTAGAGCAATTGGTGGATTCGCAGTAGGAGTTTCTTCAGTATTAAGTCCATTGTATATGACAGAACTTGTTCCTGCTGAAAAACGTGGTAAGCTGGTATCTGCATTCTATCTTTTTAAAGTATTAGGAATAATGTTTGCATTTATTGTAAACTCACTCCTCTTTAAATATCATACAGAAATATATTTGCTACAAGACTACACTACATTAATAGACACAGGTTGGCGACACATGTTCATAGCTATTGCTTTTCCTGCTATTCTTATGTTTGCAGTAGTCTTTGTGCTACCTCATTCACCACGAGAATTAATATTGGACGGAAAAATTAAAGAGGCAAAAAACACCTTTTTACTACTATATGGAACCACCCGATCTCAGAAAATTATGGGTGAACTACAACAATCATTCAACTCCAGTAGAGCAAGTCTATTTTCCTACGGCAAAAAAGTGCTCATTCTATGTGTAGGAATGGCATTTTGTCAGCAGTTTATTGGTTTTAACACCATCATATACTTTCTACCCAGAATAATATCCGACTTAACATTAACTGACACCGTAAATTCTATTCAAATTTCTACTTTACTAATTATGTTTGCTACACTATCGGTAGTAATAACATTCATATATATAGATAAATTTGGTAGAAAACCACTTCTTATAATAGGTACATTATTGATATTATTAAGTTTTGCACTACTGTTGGTATTTAGACTATTAGATGTCAACATTCTGATTCTCAATATCATCACCATGATTCTATACTTTATAGGCTTTTCAATATCGGGAGCATCTACCTGCATGGTATATATATATGAAATTTTGCCAAACGAGATTCGCAGGCGTGGATGTAGCCTGGTACAAACATTATCCTGGACATTTAATTTAATAATGGTTATAGTGTTACCTCATTTATATTCTGATAATAAATGGATTATATTTATAATTATGACAGCAACTACAATGTTGGCTATAATAATCACTATTAAATTATTACCGGAAACAAAAAGAATGACTCTAGAAGAAATAGGAGAGTTCTGGTCTGTAAGAGAGAATAAAAAGAAAAACTATCAGTAAATTAAACTGATAGTTTTTCTTTTTGTATAATCTCTATAAAGAATCAATAGTGGAATTCTCCAAATTCACTCTTTATTATAAGTTCTGTCTTTTCCGATTCTTCTACACGACCTACCACTTGAGCATCAATGCCAAAGCTCTTACTTATAGCAATAACTTCTTCTGCATATTCAGAAGGAAGATAAATCTCAAATCGGTGACCACAGTTAAACACCTTGTACATCTCTGACCAATCTGTATGGCTCTGCTCCTGAATAGTCTTGAAAAGCGGTGGAATAGGGAATAGATTATCCTTTACAACACGCACATTTTCAACAAAATGCAACACTTTTGTTTGAGCACCACCAGAACAGTGAATCATACCATGTATCTTGCCACGCAATGAATCCAGAATCTTCTTTATTACAGGTGCATAAGTTCTGGTTGGAGACAACACAAGTTCACCTGCATTAAGCGGAGAACCCTCTACAGCATCTGTCAGACTCAAACCACCTGAATAGACCAAATCTTCCGGTACAGAATGATCGTAAGTCTCCGGATATTTTTCTGCAATACTCTTGTTAAATACATCGTGACGTGCACTGGTCAGACCATTACTACCCATGCCACCATTGTATTTATCTTCGTATGTAGCTTTACCTGAAGAAGAAAGACCTACTATAACATCGCCCGGACGAATATTGGCATTGTCAATAACGTCACTGCGTTTCATTCTGCAAGTAACAGTACTATCTACAATGATTGTACGTACCAAATCACCAACATCGGCTGTTTCACCACCTGTTGCATAAACACCAACCCCCATAGAACGCAGTTCTGCCAGCAGTTCATCTGTACCGTTTATTATAGCACTGATAACGCTACCTGGTACCAGGTTCTTGTTTCTGCCAATGGTAGAACTTACCAGAATATTATCTACTGCACCTACGCAAAGCAGATCGTCAATATTCATTATCAAAGCATCCTGTGCAATACCTTTCCATACAGAAAGATCACCGGTTTCACGCCAATAAGCGTATGCCAAAGACGATTTTGTACCTGCACCATCAGCATGCATTATGTTACAATATTCAGGATCACCACCTAAAATATCGGGAATAATCTTACAAAATGCTTTAGGATAAAGACCTTTGTCTATGTTCTTTATAGCATTGTGTACATCCTCTTTTGTGGCAGATACGCCACGCATCATATATCTGTTATTCATATCCATAAATTATTCGTTCCATATACGCCAGGTAGCATCGGCTTGCCTCTGCCACATTTCATATCCGTTTTTAACTATCGCTCCATTCTGCGCTCCTTTTTTCATAAACAGTGTCTCTTCCGGACGATAAATAACATCATACAACAGATGTTTATCTGAAATATATGCATAAGGTATATCCGGACATTTATCTGAATCGGGCCACATTCCAACAGGTGTACAGTTAATTAAGATACTATATTCATCCATTACAGAAGGCGATAATTCATAATAACCAAGTATATCAAAACTGGAGTTTCTAGATACAAACTTACTCTCTACACCTAATTTATCGAGTGCATATTTTACAGCCTTCGATACACCGCCGGTACCAAGAATCAAAGCTTTTTTTCTATCTTCCAACAGTGGAGCAATAGATTCTTCAAAACCAATAGCATCTGTATTGTAACCAACCAATTCCACTTTGCCTTCATTACGCACCACCTTAATAACATTCACAGCACCAACTTGTGCAGCACTTTCATCAAGTCTGTCCATCATTGGAATAACATCCTGTTTATAAGGTATAGTTACGTTTAAACCGCACAGATTAGGATTCTCTTGAAGTATAGTTTTCAGTTCTTCTGCACTATCTATTTCAAAATTTCTATAATCTGCACTAATATGTTCAGCACGGAATTTCTTCTTGAAATAAGTTATGGATATTGAATGCTCCAATGGCTTTCCTATAATGCCAAACAGACGTTCAACTTGTTTCTGCGGAGTTTTATCAAATCTCTCTGTAACAGGCTGTTGTGGTGTTGGAGTTGAAGTTGGAGTAGGGATAGATTCAACTGCAACAGGCTCTTCCTGTTCCTGTACAGATTCAGAATCTTCCTCAAACTCTTCCTCCTCTGTCTCCTCTTCCTCTGCTTGATTAATTGGGTCAAAAGGGGGTACGTTACTATTTATGCCAACATTATCTTTGACATATTTAATAAATACCAATCCTACTATAATCAATACCCATAATATATTCACAGCAACTATATTTTATTGGTTATCAAGCCAGTTTTCTACATTTTTGCGGATACGTTCCTCAATATTTTCCGATTCTGCCTTAACGAAAGATTCACCGGTAATATGTTCGTAAAGTTCTATATATCTTTCAGATACGCTCTCTACATATTCTTCTGTCATTTCAGGAACAGTCTGTCCCTCTTTACCCATAAAGTCATGTTCTATCAACCACTGACGAACAAACTCTTTTGAAAGTTGTTTCTGCGGTTCACCCTTTTCAAACTTCTCCTGATATCCGTCAGCATAGAAATAACGTGATGAATCAGGGGTATGAATTTCGTCAATCAGATAAATCTTACCATCGCGTTTGCCAAATTCATACTTTGTATCAACAAGAATCAAACCTTTTGAAGCAGCAATTTCAGAACCTCTCTTGAAAAGTGCCTTTGTATATTGCTCCATCAGTTCATAATCTTCTTTACTTACCAAACCCTGAGCAATTATCTCTTCTTTTGATATATTTTCATCATGACCTTCGTCTGCCTTTGTTGTAGGTGTTACAAGAGGTTCCGGAAAACGTTCATTTTCACGCATTCCTTCCGGCAATACATTTCCGCAAAGATTACGGCAACCATCTCTATAATCGCGCCATGCTGAACCTGTAAGATAACCACGAATAATCATCTCAACACGGAAACCCTCACACTTCAAGCCAACCGTTACCATTGGATCTGGAGTAGCCAACTTCCAGTTAGGAACAATATCTGCAGTTGCATCCAGGAAACTTGCTGCAATCTGGTTCAATACCTGTCCTTTAAAAGGAATACCCTTTGGTAGAATAACATCAAAAGCCGATATACGGTCTGTAGCAACCATAACCAACTTGTCATCTACATCATAAACATCACGTACTTTACCGTGATATACACTCTTTTGTCCTTTAAACTGATAATCAGTTCTTGTTAATGCCTTGCTCATCTTGTTTCTTATTTTCTTTTGTCTTTTTATTCTTCTGTTCAAATTGTTCGTAAGCCTCAACCACCCTGGTTACAAGTTTATGACGAACAATATCTCTCTTTGTCATTCTGATAATACTCAGTCCATCTATATCTTTAAGCACATCAAGAGCCTGCACAAGTCCCGAAGTCTGTGTAGGAGGCAGGTCAATCTGCGTTAAATCTCCCGTAACTATCATCTTGGTGTTCCAGCCCATACGTGTTAAGAACATCTTGATTTGTTGCGGAGTAGTGTTCTGAGCTTCGTCCAAAATTACCACTGCATCGTTCAGTGTTCTACCACGCATAAATGCCAATGGCGCTATTTGGATAATATTTAAATCCATGTATTCCTTTAGTTTACCTGTAGGAATCATATCTTGCAGAGCATCGTAAAGAGGCTGTAAAAACGGATCTATCTTTTCACGCATATCACCCGGAAGAAAGCCTAATTTTTCACCGGCTTCTACTGCAGGACGACATAACACAATACGTTTTACCTCTTTGTTTTTCAATGCTTTAACAGCCAATGCTATAGCTGTATATGTCTTTCCCGAACCGGCAGGACCAATGGCAAAAATCATATCGTTTGTAGCATAATCATCTACTATCTTCTTCTGATTTTCGCTACGAGGTATAATAGGACGTCCTGTAACACCAAAAAGAATTACATTCGAACTCTTTTCACCCGATGGTTCCTGACCATTCACAATATCTACGATATTTTCCTCTTTAAGTGAATTATATTCGTTACAGTAGTGTTCAAGTTTAAGCAGAACATCTTCAAAACGATTCAATTCAGTGTTATCGCCCATTACACGAATAACACTATCCCTTGCCACAATACGAAGTTTTGGGAACAGAGCTTTAATAAGTTGCATATTGGAATTGCCGGCACCATAAAAAAGTACCGGATCAACATCTTCCAAAACAAAGTGCTTTTCTATCATACTGCAAAGTTACTCAATAACTCCGTTTATTCTATATAAATAATGTGTCAAGTTATCAACAACCACAGGTTTTATCCTACCAGGTGGCCTATATTACCTGTAAACAGTTTTACTGCAATAGCTAACAGAATAATACCAAAGAATTTTCTAAAGATATAAATCAAACCTTTACCCATCTTCTTTTCCAACCAATCAATAGATCTTAACACTATGAAAATGAACAAGATATTAAGAGCCAATGCTATCATAATATTGATTGTGGCATATTCGGCTTTAAGTGAAAGCAGGGTTGTAAATGAACCGGCACCTACTATCAGTGGGAACACCAAAGGAACTATAGAAGAAACACCCTGCGGACTATCGTCGTACTTAAAAATATGAATATCGAAAATCATCTCGAAACCTATAGCCAGAATAACCATAGAACCGGCTACAGCAAAAGACTGAATATCCACACCAAATAGAGCAAGCACACCATCACCCATAAAGTAGAACAACACCAACAAGAACCAGGAAATAAGAGAAATCTTACTAGATTCTATTGGTCCGGTCTTTCTCTTCAAGTCAATAATAACAGGTATAGAACCTACTATATCCAAAATAGCGAACAATACCACAAAAGCACCCGCAATTTCCTTAAAATCAAATCCAAACATAAATCCTTTTTTTAGTGTAGTTAAATTGTACTCCAAAGGTAATGCAAAGCAATGAAACAAAGAACAACTATACTGATATTTTTACACAAACTATAGACAAACCTATTGTTAAGTATCGGTTAGGTATTATATTTGCATAAAAAAAGAGATAACATGAAAGTAGGTATATTAGGAACAGGGTGGATAGCCGACAAAATGGCAGTAACATTAACCGGTTTAGATAAAAAAGAGGGTATAGAATTGTATGCAGTAGCATCTCGTAGCAAAGAAAAAGCCGAAAAATTTGCATCGGAATGGAAGATGCCAAAAGCTTACGGTTCTTATCAGGCATTGGTAGAAGATCCAGCTGTAGATTTGGTATATATAGCCACTCCACATTCACACCACTACGATAATTCAGTAATGGCAATAGAGGCAGGAAAAGCCGTTTTATGTGAAAAAGCGTTCACCGCAAATGCTGCAGAAGCAAAAAAACTTATAGAACTTGCTCATGCACGCAAAGTACTTATTACAGAAGCCATCTGGACCAGATATATGCCTTTATCACTTAAAGTTAATGAACTTTTGAAACAAGGTGTAATAGGAGAACCTACACAACTTAGCGCAAGCCTATGTTATCCTATGGCACATAAAGAGAGAATATTACGTCCCGAATTATGTGGTGGTGCACTATTGGATATAGGCGTATATTGCATAAACTTTGCCAGAATGTACTTTGGTAGCGACATAGAAAAGGTAACATCAGAATTTGTAATAGGAGAGACCGGAATGGATATGCAGGAAAACATTGCATTCCACTATAGAGACGGTAAAATGGCAAATCTGCAATCCAGCGTAATGTGCCGTTGCGATAGAAAAGGATTGATTTGCGGAACAGAGAACTATCTGACAGTAGATAATATAAACTGCCCTGAAAAGATAACCGTTTGGGACGATTACAAACCGGTAGCAGAATATCTATGCCCTGAAAATCAGGTAACAGGATACGAATATCAGGTAATGGCATGTCGCGATGCACTACGCGATGGTTTAATAGAATCGCCATATATGCCTCATAATGAAACCATTGCAATAATGCTGCAGATGGACGAACTACGTGCAGAATGGGGAATAAAGTACCCAAACGATTTGAGACAGCTTTAAATTCAAGGTAATAGTTATTTATAAAACCTGTATATTTAAACCATTTTTGAGTATCGTTTACTTGCTTCTAATTTGAAGTTGGTGTACTTTTGCAACAATTATGGAAAAAAGAGTTTACGATTTTACCAACATCCCTTGCCGATTTGGAACCAATTCCCTGAAATGGGACGGATTGGAAAGCAGATATGGTCATAAAGACCTGCTTTCTATGTGGATAGCCGATATGGATTTCTGCACCCCACAGTTTATTATAGATGCATTGCAAGATAGATTGCATCATGCCGTATTGGGATATTCAATACCCGGAGAAGAGTGGAGCAAAGCCATAATCAATTGGGTCAATGACAGATACAACTGGAAAATTGAGAACGATTGGTTAGGATTTATCCCGGGAATTGTAAGAGGTATTGCATTTGTAATCAAAACATTTACAAATCCAAACGATAAGGTGATGGTGATGTCGCCTGTATATCATCCTTTTTTCCATGTAGCAGAAGACAACGGACGTCAACCCGAATATTGTCCTTTGATAATAAAGGACGAAATTTACTATATAGATTTCAATCTTTTTGAGGAAAAAGTAAAGAACTGCAAAGTGTTTATTTTAAGTAATCCTCATAATCCCGGAGGCCGTGTATGGACCAAAGAAGAACTTCAACAGATGGCATCTATCTGTCACAAACACAATGTAATAGTTATATCGGATGAAATCCATGCAGACCTTACATTGAAACCATACAGACACTATCCGTTTGCTACTGTCAGCAAAGAGGCTGCAGAATGCAGCATCACCTTTATGTCGCCAAGCAAGGCATTCAACACACCTGGAATTATATCGTCATACAGTATTGTCCCAAATGACAATCTGCGCGCAACATTCAACAGCTATCTTACTGCCAGCGAACTAAATCAGGGTAATCTGTTTGCCTACATTGTTCCGGTTACTGCATACTCTGAATCAGGTAGTGATTGGTTGGAACAAGTATGCTCATACATATCTGACAATATTGATTTTGTAGATAAGTATCTGACAGAAAACCTACCAATTATAAAATTCATACGCCCTATGGCATCGTTCCTGATATTTTTGGATTGCAGAGAATTGAATCTGTCTCAACCGGAATTGGAAAATCTGTTCATAGAAAAAGCGGGATTGGCACTTAACACAGGAACTATGTTCGGTCCTGAAGGAAAAGGCTTTATGCGTATGAATATAGCCACATCCAGAGCTACCATAAAAGAGGCGCTCGACAGAATCAAAGCTGCAATAGAATAGGGGAAATCAATCCTCCAATAGGTCAGGGCGCAATCTTTTGGTACGTTCCAAAGATTGTTGCAGTTCCCATTCGCTTATTTTTGCCTGATTTCCGGACAACAAAATCTCCGGAACTTTCCAACCATTGTATTCTGCCGGTCTGGTATATACCGGTGGAGCCAACAGGTTATCTTGAAAACTGTCAGAGAGTGCCGATTGTTCATCACTTAGCACACCGGGAATGAGTCTCACTATACTGTCAGCCATTACTGCCGCAGCCAGTTCACCGCCTGTCAGAACGTAGTCTCCAATACTTATTTCCCGTGTAATAAGATGCTCTCTTATGCGATAATCTATACCCTTATAATGACCACATAAGATAATGATATTCTGCATCATAGACATCTCATTTGAAATCTGTTGATTAAGTGTCTGACCATCGGGAGAAGTATAGATTATTTCATCATATTCACGCTCTGCCTTAAGTGCAGTTATCAACCTGTCAATAGGTTCAATTTTCATCACCAAACCTGCACAACCTCCAAAAGGATAATCGTCGGTTTTATGATGTTTATCGGTAGTGTAATCCCTGATATCGTGCAGATGAATCTCTGCCAAACCAGCCTTTTGAGCCCTTGCCATCATTGAACAATTAAAGAAACCCTCTAACATTTCAGGGAACACTGTGAGTATATCTATACGCATATTATACATCTTTTTGTTTGCGACTGCGAAGTTAGTGTAAACAGCGGTAAATTAAAGCAGCATACCACAAATTTTTGCCAAAAAAAGAGTAACTTTGTCCGCAAAGTAGAGTGAATTAATGGATAGCAGGAAGAGAATATTAGAACTACGTGAATCTTTACATAGACACAATTACCTTTACTATGTAAAGAATGCTCCTGTCATTTCCGATTTTGAATTCGATGCACTCATGCACGAACTGCAAGATCTGGAGATGTTCTATCCGGATATGTATGACAAAAATTCGCCTACACAACGTGTTGGAAGCGACATATCTGTAAAAGGTGGTTTTGCACAGGCTGAACATAAATACCCTATGCTGTCATTGGACAACACCTATTCAGAGGCAGAAGTTGCCGATTTCTTTGGTCGTGTATCGGATCTACTTAACGAACCTTTTGAAATCTGTTGCGAACTTAAATACGATGGTCTCTCCATATCGTTGTTGTATCAGGACGGTCATCTTACACAGGCCACCACAAGAGGTGACGGAGTGAAAGGCGATATAGTTACAAACAACGTCAAGACCATTAAAACCATCCCTTTAGTACTTACAGAGGGAAATTATCCAAAGGAATTTGAAGTTCGCGGAGAGATTCTTATGCCCTGGACATCGTTTGAAAAGCTAAACGAAGAGCGTGCAAGAGAAGATGAACCGCTATTTGCAAATCCGCGTAATGCTGCTTCCGGTACTCTAAAGCTACAAAATTCAGCAGAAGTAGGCAGAAGAAAGTTAGATGCATACCTGTATTATATGCTGGGCGAAAACCTTCCATACGACGGGCATTATGAAAATATGATGTATCTTGCTGATTTGGGCTTTAAAGTTACAGAACACATTAAGAAATGCTCTACACTGCAAGAGGTAATGGATTACATTGCATATTGGGACAAAGCAAGAAAAGACCTGCCTGTTGCAACCGATGGTGTTGTACTAAAGGTAAATTCACTGCGTCAGCAATTAAACCTTGGTTATAAAGCCAAATCACCGCGTTGGGCAATAGCATATAAGTTTCAAGCAGAAAAAGCTCTGACCAGACTAAACGGAGTATCGTATCAGGTAGGCAGAACAGGTGCTATAACACCGGTAGCAAATCTTGATCCGGTACAGTTATCGGGCACAACAGTAAAACGTGCTTCACTTCACAACGCAGACATAATAGAGAACCTGGATCTGCATATAGGCGATATGGTATATGTGGAAAAGGGAGGAGAAATTATCCCCAAAATAACAGGCGTAGATTTAGATTCCCGCACATTCATGATGGGCGATAAAGTGGAGTTTATAAAATACTGTCCTGAATGTAAAACCAAACTTATAAGGTACGAAGGAGAAGCTGCTCATTACTGTCCCAATATAAATGGATGTGCTACCCAAATTAAAGGAAGAATAGAACATTTTGTTGGCAGAAAGGCTATGAATATTGACGGAATGGGCCCTGAAACAATAGACAGTTTCTTTAGCGTAGGGCTTATAAACGATATTTCAGACCTATATAACCTTAAAGTAAAGGATTTATATCGTTTAGAACGAATGGGTATTAAATCTGCTGAAAATCTGATAAATAGCATTGAGAAGTCCCGCAACATCCCTTTCGAAAGAGTGCTATTCGCACTTGGAATACGTTTTGTAGGAGAGGTGGCAGCAAAAAAATTGGCTAAAGCCTTTAAAAACATAGACAACTTGATGTCTGCCGGATTTGAAGATTTGGTACAGGTAAACGAAATAGGAAATAAAATAGCTCAGAGCGTAATAGATTTCTTTGCAGAAGAAAAGAACAGAACATTGATAGACAAACTTCGCAATTATGGTTTGCAGTTCTCATTTCCTGAAACTGAAGATGAGATTACAAACAATAAACTGGAAGGAAAAACAATAGTTATAAGCGGTGTATTTGAGAAACACTCTCGCGATGAATACAAAGCTATAATAGAGAATTGTGGAGGCAAAAATTCAGGCAGCATATCGTCCAAAACAAGTTTTATACTTGCCGGCGACAATATGGGGCCATCAAAAAGAGAAAAAGCAGAACAATTAGGAATACCTCTTATAAGTGAAACTGAATTTTTGACAATGATTGAATAACCTGAAAAAATAATATATAGACAATGAACAACGAAAACCCTTTTATGGGATTAGGTGTAGCATTAGTAACACCATTTACAGCTAACGGCAACATTGATTGGGAAAAGTTTGCCGAACTAATTGAGTTCCAGATTGAAAATGGTACAGATTATCTCTGTATTTTGGGAACAACAGCAGAAACCCCTACATTAACTGACAATGAAAAACTAAAAATAGTACAGACTGCAATAAAACAGATAAACGGCAGAATACCTATCATGGTAGGTTGCAGCTCTAATTGCACAGCAGCTATACTAAATCAGATCAAACAGTATGAGATAGAGGGTGTAGATGGTATCCTTACAGCCGTACCATACTATAACAAACCATCACAAGAAGGTATATATCAACACTTTAAAGCTATAGCAGAAAACTGCAAAAAGCCTATAGTTCTTTACAATGTACCGGGTAGAACAGGTGTCAATATGACAGCTGCCACTACACTGCGTATTGCAAATGAATTTAAGAACGTAATAGCAGTTAAAGAGGCTTCAGGAAATCTAGAACAGTTCAAAGAGATTGTAGCCGGCAGTCCGGAACACTTTAAAGTAATCTCAGGCGATGACGGTCTTGCCTTTGAAGCAATGCAAAATGGCGTAATTGGCGTAATATCCGTTATGGGAAATGCAATACCAAAAACATTCAGCACAATGATACACCATCTACAAAATGGTGACATAGAAGCTGCTGCAACTATACACGAACAATTGAAGCCATTATATTCACTTCTCTTTACAGAAGGAAATCCTCCGGGAGTGAAAGACCTGATGGCATCTCGTGGTATGATTGAGAATGTTTTAAGATTACCTCTTGTTCCTGTAAGTAAAGCTACTCACGAACAGACTGTAAAGGCCTTTGAAAATATAGTAATATGATTCATAAAAAACTAATATACACTATATTAACATTATGTTGTTTAACTATTACATCGTGTTTTGACAGACAAGACAGAGTAACTGCAGAAACAACAGATTCGTTGCAAGTTGAAGTACCAAATATAAAATGGGGAATCAACATTGACAACTATCAGGTTATAGACAGTGTTATTGGTCGTAACGAACTGCTATCTACCATCTTATACAGATATGGAGTAGGGGGAGCCACCATAAACGAAGTAGAAAAAGAGTCGTTTAACACATACAGCGTAAGAAAGTTACGCGCAGGCAAACCTTATCATATACTTATTCCTAAAGACGATACCATAGCCTGTGCAGAATATTTCATCTATGATATTAATGCCATAGAATATGCTGTTTACAAGCTTACAGACAGTATCTCATCATATTTGGGAACAATACCTACAGATACAGTTACCAACAGCATATCAGGCAGTATTGAATCGTCGCTGTGGAATGCAATGATTGCAAGTGGAGCTGCTCCTGAACTGGCAGGAACACTATCGGACGTATATTCCTGGACTATAGACTTCTTTGGAATACAACCCAAAGATTCTTTTGCCGTGTATTACGAAGAGATTTATGCAGATAGCGTGAGAGTAGGTACCGGCAATGTTCTTGCAGCCAATTTCATAACAGGAAACAAGAATCATTTTGCATTCTATTACACATACAGAGAAGATAGAGGAGAGTATTTTGATGAAAACGGACAGAGCCTGAGAAGAGCTTTTCTAAAAGCACCATTAAAATACAACAGAATAAGTTCACACTTTTCAAATGCAAGAAGACATCCTGTCACCAAGGTAGTCAGACCGCATCACGGAGTGGATTATGCTGCACCATCGGGTACTCCGGTTCATTCAGTTGGCGATGGAACCGTTATTGGTAAGGGTTGGGATTCCAAAGGCGGTGGTAATTTTGTACGCATTAAGCACAATGCCACATACACCACATTGTATATGCACTTAAAAGGATTTGCCGATGGCATATATCAAGGCGCCAGAGTTTCTCAGGGACAAACCATAGGATATGTAGGCTCCACAGGTGTATCTACAGGACCACACCTTGATTATCGCGTATATAAAAATGGTACAGCCATAAATCCATTGAGTATGGATTTGCCGGCAGTAGATCCTATAGCAGAAGAGGATATGCCTGCTTATTTGAGCAGTGTAAAAGACTATATGAAACAGGTAGGATTGGAATTCATAGACACACTCTCTATGAATCCGTAATTTTTTACAGAAAAATAGTAAAAAAAGCCTCCAGACATTTGCAATTACAAAAAAAAGCACTACCTTTGCATCGCTTTTGAGGGGTTCCGTAGCTCAACTGAATAGAGCATCTGACTACGGATCAGAAGGTTACAGGTTTGAATCCTGTCGGAATCACTAGAAAGAGGAAAATCAAATGATTTTCCTCTTTTCTTTTATTGTAAAATCAAGACTTATATTTATCAAGAAAATGTTAATCAAAGAAGCGTTCATTTAGCATTAACAAACCAATGGTAATACCAAATATACTGGAATGGTTATCGGATGAACAGAAATTATAGAATACATTGCAATTAATCTTACCGTATTGAGCCACCAAAGATAATTCCCCCATAAACTGAAGCTTTGTAAAGGTATCTCCAATATATGCCTTTCCATTATCATTCATAATAGGATAGATAGGCAAAAATGCATACATCTCACTTCTCAAGTGCAAAATATTATTAATCAAATATATTGGTTTCAAACCGGCAGCTAAATATGCATTCGACCTGAAAGATGGATCGAACATAAACTTACTATTCACAGTAGGTTCAAATCTACCGGCCTGCATAATACTTGCCATATAGTTTGAAGACAAGTTTCTGGTGGAATAATAGGCGCTCAAATAGTGCCCCAGCACCACATTATCGAACAACCTGTTATAACCATCTACCACACCCGATATCTGCAACCAGGATTGCGGAGTTGGTTCCCATTCTTCGCTCAATTCATTTCTTGGTTTAAATAGTTCACTCTCTGTGTACATCTGCGCAAACAGAGTTTCCGAGTGTCCCGATGTAGGATATTGCAAAGAGTTTAAAGTGCTGCCTGTAAATTTAAGCGATGCACCAATTATATTACGCCTGCTAACATCATATCTAAAATCACTCAAATTGATATTTGAACTTTGCGTGTAATAATCTTTATGATGTGCTGCACCTAACGAGAAGACCATTTTATGACTGTTTCTGAATGGTCTGGACATCTTGAACTTGGCAAAAAATTCAATCTCTTTGTTAAGAGCAGGATTCAAATCACCTTTAAACAGATAATTAGAACGGAAATAGTTGATATTGTTATATGCAAACTGTGCCTGGAACGATAGAGGCACTCTAATTGGCAATTCAACCTGAGTAGTTAATTGAGCATTATTATACGCTCTTCCTATCTGCCCCTCTAATCTGTACTTAACAGACTGTAAACCCAATTTCTTATAAGATATAGCGCCATATAACTGACTGGTAAAACTTGTAGATAATGCACCGCCTATATCAATCATAGGGTTATCGTTAATGTTCACATTCAAGTTCAGTGTATATGTAGAGTCTGACTTATTAAATTCGGTCTTAGGGATTATCTCCTTAATAATGTCATCAGACATCAAATAAAAATAACCACGTTTTAACTGTTCATAGTCAAATTCTTCTCCTTTTTCCAGACGGAATCCCATCTTTATATATTCGCTCTGCTCACTGTCTTTTGTACCGGTAACATTAATCTTTTTAAAACGAGCCTGAGGCATATCTTTCTTAAAATCAATACGTTTAGCTTGCAATTCTAAAGTATCTCTTCTGGCCGATACACGCTCCTTAATTGAATCCATCAAACCTATCGTTGCATTATATCCATACGAATAGATTTCATCATATTTATGAAAATCAAGCAAAGCAATATGTTTTAAATCCAATTCTACTTTTATACCCATACTATCCGGAAGATCATAATCACTCTTCTGCATTATCATACTGCGCAATTGACCTACCATATCATAATCGGAAGGAATAGGTTCATTTCCTGATACATTACAACCTATTATAAAATCAGGATTGAAATCCTGCACCATAACATCGTAAGGGAAATTATCGTAAATACCTCCATCAAAAGCTAACAGAGAGTCAATCTTTATAGGCTTAAAGACCAAAGGAAAAGACATGGAAGCTCTTACAGCATCACCTAAATCGCCCTTACCCAATACTATGGTTTTTTTGTTATATACATCGGACGCAATAGCCCTGAATGGAACAAACAGGCTATCAAAATCATTGTCACAGGCAGCTGTAGCTGCAGAATATATATCTACAAATGCCAAATTCATTTGGGTAGGGTTAACCAAACTGTTTGCTGTTGTTCTTACCACCACCATTGAATCTAATGTTGCCAGCTCAATCTGAGCTAAAGTGGGATTTGGTTCAGGCTGTTTATAGTAGAACTGATACCCTGCTTCCAATTTACCTGTGTACCAACGATTAAAAGCATCAGATTGAATAAGTTCCTCCATCTCTTCCGGAGAATAGCCCATTGCATACAACGAACCTATTATGGCACCTATTGAAGTACCGGTTATATAATCTATAGGTATATTATTCTCTTCCAATGCTTTAATAACACCAATATGCGCAATTCCTTTAGCACCGCCACCACTAAGTACCAGTCCTACTGTTTCGCCAAAACAGAGCTGAATTGACATAAACATCACGCACAAATATGTCATTAACCTTTTCACGTCTATAAAAGTAGTGCAAAAAAAAGCACCATACAAACTATATGGCGCTTTTTTCAATATTTTTATCGTGAATTAAATCAGTTCAACACTTCTCTTGATGAATGAATTAAGAGCCTCGCCTTTAAGCATTCCATTCTGAAGAAGGGCCAAATCTATCAATTCATGAACCACCTTGTTACCGGTAGCATAATCGGTATATATAGCATTTATTGCATCCTCCTTATCTGCAATCTGCTTTTCTACATCTGCCAGTTCATTCTTTTCGGTTTCAAGAATATCTTCCTCTTTTTTACCCTCTTTAGCTTTCTTAAGTTCTGCTGCACGCGCCTGTAAAGCATCCAGTTCATCGGACAATGGCTTAACCTTATCATTACAAGCAACGCCGGTTTCATCCATAACTCGCTTTACAAGTTTATGGTCTTGATTGATGATAACAGACATCATATCAGGCAGTTCACCATAGAACCCCATACCCGATTGTATTGTTGCCATCTCTTTCATTCTACGCATATATTCGCTACGGGCTATCATTATAGGAAGCGCATTTTCACCCATTGGCTGTACATTCACATTGAAATCCACCTTTTCCAATTTTGGCATCTGACTGTTAAATACGGTTGTAACCATATTTTCCAAAGAATATTCCAATGTAACTGCAGCATTATCTTCTTTAACAATAAGCTTATCTATAGAATCGCTGTCAACACGCTGGAAACGCACATTGTTACCAAGTTTCTGCTCTAACATTCCTACTATAGCAACATCCAGATTGTTGTCCATCAACAGCACATTGTAACCTTTTGCCACTGCTGTTTCAATATAACCATACTGTTCATCCTTATCGTTAGCATACAGATAGATTATATTGCCATTCTTATCGGTCTGATTTGATTCAATAAGTTTCTTATACTCTTCAAATGTAAAATATTTACCATCAGTATCTTTAAACAGAGCAATCTTTTCCATTTTACCATAGAAATCTTCCTCTGTAAGCATACCGTAGTTGATAAACAATTTAACATCGTCCCATTTTTCTTCAAATTCAGTACGATTATTCTTAAAGATAGCTGTCAGTCTGTCAGCCACTTTTTTGGTAATGTAACCGGAGATTTTCTTAACATTTGAGTCGCTCTGAAGATAAGAACGCGATACGTTTAACGGAATATCCGGTGAATCTATAACACCATGCAGCAGTGTCATAAAGTCTGGAACTATACCTTCCACTGAATCGGTTACATAAACCTGATTGCAGTATAACTGAATCTTATTCTTCTGCAAATCCAGGTTGCTCTTTATCTTTGGGAAATAGAGAATACCGGTAAGATTAAACGGATAATCCACGTTCAGATGTATCCAGAACAATGGTTCGTCCGACATAGGATACAATTCTCTGTAGAAGTTCTTATAGTCTTCGTCTTTCAGTTCCGACGGAGTTTTTGTCCACAGAGGTTCAACATTGTTTATAATATTATCCTGATCGGTCTCTACATTTTTACCATCTTTCCACTCTTTCTTTTTACCACAAGCTATAGGTACAGGCAGGAAACGACAATATTTCTTAAGCAATCCCTCAATCTTATTTTCATCAAGAAACTCCTTACAATCGTCATCTATATACATTATAATATCTGTACCACGCTGTTCTTTATCAACCTCTTTAATTGTAAATTCAGGTGAACCATCGCAACTCCATTTAATAGCCTGAGAACCATCTTTATAAGATTTGGTAATGATTTCCACCTTGCTTGATACCATGAAAGCAGAATAGAAACCCAAACCAAAATGACCTATAATGGTATTTGCATCGTCTTTATACTTTTCCAAGAAATCGTTAGCACCGGAGAAAGCAATCTGATTGATGTACTTATCAATCTCTTCGGCAGTCATACCTATACCATTATCGCTTACTGTGATGGTTTTCTTATCAACCTTAACACGAACGGTGGCATCACCAATTTCACCTTTAAATTCACCTTTGGATGCCAAAGTTTTAAGTTTCTGGGTAGCATCAACTGCATTAGATACTATCTCACGAAGAAAAATTTCGTGATCACTGTAAAGAAACTTTTTGATAACCGGAAAAATATTTTCGGTTGTTACTCCAATTG